>JACRLA010000009.1 GCA_016215145.1 Chloroflexota bacterium | reverse complement strand
TCCAATCTCTAATCTCCAATCTCCTTAAGTTTCAACTCAAATACTTTTCAGCGTAAGCTTCCAACGCCGCCTCAAAAATCTTCATCGGCGGTCTAACCAGCCCAGCCCCAATTTGTCCAACGCCGGCGTTCTTATGTGCCACGCCGGTATTGATGAGCGGTGTGATTCCGAGTTCGACCACTTTGCGAATATCAATGCCCGTCGGCGTGCCACGAAAACCTAAAGATGGAATCGTGAAGGTGGTATGTTCTGCCGTTGTGATCTCATACATCTCCAGCGTCGCGTTCATCGCGTCCTTCGGTGTGCCGCCGATGAAAGTCACAATCGCCGGGGCGGCAGCCATTGCGAAACCGCCGATGCCCGCCGTTTCGGTGATCGCGCTATCGCCAATATCCGGGTTCGCATCTGCATCGGAGTAACCGGGAAACCACAAGCCTTTCGGAATCTCGGCGGGAGCAGTAAACCACTTCCCCACCAACCCACTCACGCGGATTCCAAAATCGGTTCCGTTGCGCGCCATTGCCGTCACTAAGGTGCTGCCGTCAACTCCGTGCGCGGCATCCGTCATCGCTTTGCACGTTGCCATCACCGGATTCAAAACGCTCAAGGCATTGTCGCCGATGAACTTCAACACTTCACTCGCCACATCGGTCTTTGCCACTTTCACAATTGAGGGCGCGAGCAATTTCAAAAACAGAATCGATCCCGCCTTGTTGCGGTTATGCCCTTCATCGCCCATATGCATCGCTTCGGCGATCAAGGTTCGCATATCAATGCCGTCACTTTGCGCCAGCGCATCGGTCAACACTACGCCTAACACATCGTTCATCCAGCGTAAACGCTTCAACACATCTTCGCTGTATGCGCCATAACGCAAAACTTTTCCGTAACCTTCATTTAAATTGGAATACGCTTTGTTGCCATGAGTTACGTTCTCCACAACATAAACTTTCATCGAAGGCGATGTGACGCCTGCCATCGGACCCACCGTGTTGTGCTCGTGACACGGCGCAAATTCGATCTCGCCGCGCTCGACCATCGCCGTCGCGCTTTTCTCATCCTTCGCCAGCCCCTCAAAGATCGCCGCGCCGATGATCGCCCCGCGCAACGGACCCGACATACGTTTCCATTCAATCGGCGGACCGGCGTGTAGGAACAAATTATTTTTCATTCCAGGAATCACATCGCGCGCCACTGCGACACCTTTAAGCATCGGGCGGGCAGACATCATTTTTTCGACAGCTGTTTTATTAGAAGCATCTATATCCATTGTGTCTCCTGTGATGAGTAATTAGTAATTAGTAATCAGTAATTGGTAATTGATTAATTGTAACTACTCGGCAGTTCCGTCATTGCGAGCGCACTTCGCGGAGCGGAAAGCAATCTCGGTCTCGCTTAGAGATTGCTTCGTTCCGCTCCGCGAAGAACGCTCCTCGCAATGACGCTGAGCAGTCACGATTAATTACTAATTACCAATTACGTTTTATTTTTTCGCTTTCATCTTCGCCAATATCGCCGCCATCTTCTCGTTCCCTCCCGCAGGCGGTTTCCATTCCACCTGAACCGACTTCGCGCCCTGCGAGATCAGACTGGCGTGAAATGATTCGACGCCAACATTGATCGCCGCGAAGGGTTGGGTGAACGAATCAAGCGACACGGGCGGATAATCTGATGAAGGGTGATTTACAAATCGGGCGGCGATGTGGTTGACGGTATCAGTCACGCTGCGAAAGACGGCGACACCTGATTCGACGAGTCGATTCACTTGTTGATTCAAATTCTGTGGATCATCATCCGTGCCGATCACAATGGCGATCACTTCGAGTGACGGCTTCACCTTTTTGATCTCGGCGATGACGGGCGCGAGTTCGCTGGCGGGATCGGGGTGCGCCCCCTCACCTAACACCACATCCAAAACGATCATCCCCACCTCAGGGTCTGCCGCCTCTTGTTTAAGTCGGCGGATGCGTAAATCATTATCCATCATCGGATGCAAACGCCCAACGGTAAAATCATCTTCGCCCAAATCTAAAATTGGTAGGCGAGTGTGCCGCCGGAGAACAGACCGCGCAGGTAGAGATTGGAGATTGGAGAATTGGAGATTGAATCTCTAATCTCCAATCTCCAATCTCCATTAGAAAGTCCCATCGCAATCTCTGCCGCTTCGCTCAGACTCGTCGCAAAATTCAGCGAGCCAAGTTTTCGCGCGGGCGGCGGATAGCCAATGAAGTCAACGACGATGGGCTTACCCGTTGCTTGCGCCGCCGATAAAAGTTTCGCCGCCACAGCAGGTGATGGCGGTTTGGAAACCAAAACTATCACGCGCGTGGCGGCATCACTTCCGAGAATCTGTAATGCTTGATGCGCCGTGATCGCCTCAACATCCGCTTTAAGATCGCGCCCGCCCGTTCCAATCGCCTGCGAGACTCCGCCGCCGAGTTGATGAATGTGTGAGGTGATGGCTTGCAAGCCCGTGCCGGACGCGCCGACCAAACCGATATTGCCGCGCCGCACACGATTGGCAAACCCTAAACCGACTCCGTTGATGATCGCCGTGCCGCAATCGGGACCCATGACGAGCAGACCTTTGGCGCGCGCATTTTGTTTAAGTTCAACTTCATCGGCGAGTGAGACGTTGTCGCTGTAAAGAAAAACGTGACGATTAAGATTCAACGCTTCGCGGGCGACGTTGGCGGCGAAACGTCCGGGGACGGAGATGAGCACCCACTGCGCTTCGGGGAGAATTTTCAACGCTGCTTCTATACTGCGCGGACGAAATTCTTGATCAATGCCCGCGCTGCGTTTTGCTAACAACGCATCAATTTGATTCAACGCCGCCAGCGCCGAAGACTCATCGTTGGCTTTCACCACGATCACCAGATCATCCGCGCCGGCTTTGTTGGCTTCATCGGTGAGCAAGCCGCTTTGTTCAAGCAGTTCACGATTCGCTTGCGTCGCCATCACCGCGCCCGCGTCGAGCACGCCGTCGAAGGCGAGCAGACCTTTCTGCAATTGCATAAGGACAACCGAGTCGTAATATGCCCCTGGTCGAATTTGATTTTTGATGATCATGATAGTGATCGTTTTTCTCGGTCGTAATTCAAGCCCAAGAATGCCGGCACGCGAGTCCAACGAAAGGCGTAGATCATCACAAAGATCGTGGTGATATATGGAAGCGTGCGAAGGAATTGATAGGGAATTGCGCTACCCACAATTTGCGCGCGAAGCGACAGCACTTCGACGATGGCGAAGAAAAACGCGCCCAACAAAATGAGCTGCGGTCTCCAGCCGCCGAAGAACGTCAGCGCAATCGCCAACCAGCCGCGCCCCTGCGTAATGCCTTGCGTAAACACCCCGGTGTACACCATTGGCAGATACGCGCCTGCCACACCGATCAACGCGCTGCCGATGATCGTCGTGGCGTATTGCATCAGCACCACGTTCACGCCCAGGCTGTCCGCCGATTTTGGATTCTCGCCCACAGCGCGCAGTTCCAAACCCCAACTGGTTTGATACAGATAATAGTAGAGGGCGATAGAGATCAGCACGCTGAAATATACGAGCGCGTTTTGATTAAACAAAATCTCGCCGAGGATCGGGATGTCGCCCAACAACGGAATCCGGAGATTAGACAGAGTCGGCACGCGCGGCAGTTGCAGGGTGACGCCGACGACCAGCTTGAAGGCGAGTGACGAGGCACCCAATCCGATAAAGAAGAGAGCCAGACCGATCACGAATTGATCCATCTTAAGTGTGCTGGAGAAATACGCCAACGCCAGCCCGATAATGCCACCGGCGACTGCGGCGGCGACAATACCGATCAACAAACTTTTGGTATACAGCGCAACCAAAAAACCGACCGATGCGCCAAGCAACATGATGCCTTCTTGCGCCACATTGAATACCCCGGTGCGCCCCGACAACATGGTGCCTTGACTTGCCAGCACGTAAGGCACGAGCGCTAACAGAATGAGTCGAGCGAAGCCGATGAAAGAATCGAATTGATCCATAGTCGCTATCTATTTCTTCCTCACCAAATCCGAAAGCAAGATGAACAACAAAATCAACGCCTCAACAATAAACACCATCTCTCCGGGAATGCTCATCGTGCGCTGCATCGAACTCGCGCCGATCTCCAGCACGGCGATAAAAAATGCCACAAAGGGGACGCCGAAGTGATTGCCTTTGGCGATCAAGCCAATGATCAATCCGAGCAAGAGAAAGTTCGATTGCAAGCCTTCGATGAGGCGATGATGCACCCCAGCAACTTCAATCGCCCCCGAGAGTCCGGCGACGCCGCCACCCAAGATCAGTGAAAGCAAAAACAAACTGCGGACGTTGATCCCGTAGGCGCGTGAGGCACGGGCGTTTGCGCCTGTAGCAATTAACTCATAACCGGCAGAAGTGTGATTAGTATAGATGTAAACGAGCACGGCGATAAGCACGGCGATGATAAAACCCGCATGTAAATTAGTGCGTTCCATCAAGAGAGGCAGTTCACCACCCGCACCAATCGGCACGGTGGTGGGATGCCCAGCCGCAGGGTCACGCCAAATCTCCGTGGCGATATAATCAATGAGGCTGAATGAGACGAAGTTCAACAAAACGGTTGTTAAAATTTCATTGATGCCGAAGCGATAGAGCAGCCACGCCGGGAACGCCGCCCACAATGCGCCAAAGACTACTCCCGCGATGATGACAAGCGGCAAAAGCAAATAGATGGGCAGATTGGCAAAGACAATGCCTACACCCGCTGCGCCAATCGCCCCAACAATTAATTGCCCCTCGCCGCCGATGTTAAACTTGCCCGCCGCCAGCGGGATGGTGAAGGCGAGTGCTTGCAACAGCAACGGCACAAACTTAACCAGCGTTTGAGCAAATGCGCCGGGTGAGCGAAACGATGACAACAAGATCGTTTCGTAGGCTTTCAGCACGTCAAAGCCCATCATGCCGATGAACAGCCCCGCCGCTAAAAACGAGGCGGTAATAGCGACCAGATACGGAATGAGTGTGTTACCGATAGAAATAAAAGTTTGTTTCATAGACGATTGTTAACGGTTTCATTATTCCAACCCGCTCATCATCCGCCCCACCCGATAAGCATCAAATTGCCCGCGCTCCAACACACCAACGATTCGCCCGCGATAGATCGCCGCCACACGATTACACATCAAGAACAACTCGTCCAGATTTTCGGAGATCAACAACGTCCCCATGCCCGCTCGCTTGCGTTCAAGCAGTTTGTTATACACAAATTCAGTCGAGGGGATGTCCAAGCCTTGCGTCGGGTTGTGAACGATCATCAGTTTGGGGTTTTGCGAAAACGCGCGGGCTAACATCATACGCTGCACATTGCCGCCCGAGAGGTTGGCGGCTAGCGACTGGGGGCTTTCGGTCTTGATCTTAAACTCGTCAATCAATTCTTGCGAGCGTTTGAGGATCGCGCCCAAATTTAACATCAGCCCATTACTGTAGGGTGGTCTGCGATGCGAACCCAGAATTAAATTTTGGGCAACAGTCGCTTTGGGCAGCAGCCCATCGTCCCAACGATTTTCGGGGACGTAAGCGATCCCGCGCGCCAGCAGATCACGCGTGACTAACGTCGTCATCTCCGCGCCATCAAAAACAACTTTGCCTTTGCACGGACGAATCCCCATAAGACTCTCGGCGAGTTCGTGCTGACCGTTGCCCGCCACGCCTGCCACACCCAATATCTCTCCTTCGCGGAGAGTAAACGACCAATCGCTGATCACCTGATTCTCTTGGGATGCCGCCTCCACGCTCAACCCGTCAACCTTCAACAACTCTTTGCTCCCCACTTGGGCGATCTCCGTTTCGTAGCTCGATTTGGCAAACAACAAACTTCGCCCGATGTTCATCTCTTCGCCCACCATCGCCTTGATAAAGGTGTCTTCAGTAGCCTCTTCGCGCGCTAAAGTGATCACGCTTTTGCCGTTGCGTAAAACAGTGATGCGCTCACACAGCGTTAACACTTCACGCAGTTTGTGCGTGATGAAGATCACGCTCAAGCCGCTCTTCACCATCGCCCGAAGTGAATTGAACAATGAGTCCACTTGTTGAGGCGTGAGCATCGTCGTCGGTTCATCTAAGATTAACAGCTTCGCGTCACGATACAGCGCTTTGAGAATCTCAACGCGCTGGCGCACACCCATCGGCTGCGATTCGAGAGTCGCATCAGGATCGAGCGATAAGCCGAACTTCTCGGACAGCGCGCGAATTTTTTGTTTAGGAGTTGTCAGATCCAGTGTGGGGCGATTACGGAGCGGCGTGCCAAGCACGATGTTCTCGGCGGCGCTAAAACTATTCACCTGCAAAAACTGTTGATGCACCATGCCGATGCCCAACCCAATTGCCTCGCGTGGCGAGCGCACTTGTGCCACCCGTCCGTCCACGGCGATCTCTCCGGCATCGGCTTTATACAAACCGAAGAGGACATTCATCAAAGTAGTCTTGCCCGCCCCATTGCCGCCAAGCAACCCGTGAATCTCGCCGCGCTTGACGTTCAAGGTCACGTTGTCAAGCGCGATCACTGGTCCAAACGTCTTGCGGACTCCCCGCATTTCTAACAGGGTAGATTCAGAAGGCGTCATGTAATGTGTTGTAGTCAGACCGACGCGGTCTCACCCGCTCCGCTTCGCTACGCGGAGCTTCGCGAGACCGCGTCGGTCTTGGCATGATTTATTTAATCGCTTCCGTATTCTTTACAACTTTGATCTTGCCGCTGACAACATCTGCCATCACCTGCTCGGTCGCTTTGGCAACTTCGGGCGTCACCAGTTTGAGCGGACTCTGTAACTTAACGCCTGTGTCAAACCCGAGAGGGTAGTAGCCGCCGCTCTTTCCGCTCTTGATCCCGCTCACAATCTCATTAAGCGGCTTCTCAAAATCGTAGATCAACGACGTGATGTAGTTATCCGGCGCGAAAGAAGATTTGTCGGTGTATTTGGCAATTACAGTCACCTTCTTGCCTTTGACCGCTTCAAAGATGCCGAGCATCCCCAAGTTGAGTGAACCGGCGATCACATCCACGCCATCGGCGATCATCGCCTCGGCAAGTTCACGCGCTTTAGCCGGATCGTTGAAGTTGCCGGTAAAGACCTGCGTCAGTTTAACGTTTTGCCCAGAATCTTTGATCGCTTGATTCATGGCGTGAAGCTCTGACCAGGCAAACGGCAGTGTCAACCCGCCAATGTAACCGATCTTCTTGGTCTGTGTTTGGCGAGCCGCCAATGCGCCCACCGCATAAAAGCCGAGATGGAAATTGCGATCAATGATCCACAAATTGGCAGGTGCGTTGTCAACGGGACCATCGGTCTCGGCGATGAAGTAGGCATCCTTGAATTGCGTCGCCATCGTCTGCGTCTGGCTGATGAATTGGCTGCCATGAGTGAAGATGATGTTGTAGCCGTCGTTAATGTACTCACGCATTACACGCTCCACATCTGGTACGGCAACATTCTCGGAATAAGCGATCTTAATCCCTTGCGACTTCTCAACCGCCTTGATACCGTTGTAACCAAGCGTGTTGTAGTCGGCATCGGTGATCGTGCCGGGGAAGATCGCCGCGAGTTTCAGCACCTTCCCGGCGGCGGTGGGTGCGGCTGGCGCGGCAGGTGTGGCACATCCTGCCACAAGCGATACTACTAATACTAACGTTGTAATTACAGATAGTCGTTTGAACATAGAACTCTCCTCATAGTGAACTAATTTTTTTATCGCCATGAATCATCGCGACAAAATTTCTAGGAGCTGATCATTATCAGCGAAGCGCTTGCTCTACTCCCTGTCCCCACACCAACAACTCTTCGTCGTGATTAAGCCTCGCAACTAGTTGCAAGCCTAACGGCAATCCATTGAGTAAACCGCTCGGGAGACTAAGCGATGGCATCCCGGCTTGAGTCCACGGCAAGTTCATTACAGGATTACCCGTGCTGTCGAGTCCGGTTGGGGCAGAGCCAATAGCGGATGGGGCGATCCAAAGATCAACCTTATTCTGATCCATCAATAAAGTTAACTCTTCGCATAATTTCTCGCGTCCAGCAAGTGACTCATGTAACTGATCGGGCGTTATTAAGCGACCTCGTTGAATCAGTTCAACTGTTTTGGAGTGATAGAGTGAACCGTACTCGGCAAACCACTTTGTATGTACTTGTGCCGCCTCTGCCGCTACGATCACGTAATGCCGTTCATAAATATCCTCAAAGTCTGGCATCGCTTCAACGGATTTGATCGTATATCCCGCTTCGCTCAGCTTTTTACACGTCGCGCGAAAATGTTCAAGCGTCGTCGGCTCTGCTTTAGAGAGATATGCGCCTTCGGGGATGCCGAGGACGGGCAAGACCCGCGAGGTTTTCAAGACTTCCGAAGTTTTTAAAACTTCGGAAGTCTTAAGTAAAACGCTCGCCACCCGATTCGCGCTGGCGGCATCCGCCGTGAAGAAGCCAATGTGATCGAGTGAGGGTGAAAGCGGAATCACACCATCGCGCGAGATACGATCATATGTTGGTTTGAATCCAACGACTCCGCAAAATGAGGCAGGGCGGATGATCGATCCAATTGTTTGCGTGCCAAGTGTGAGCGGATTTAGATTTGCGCCGATGGCGGCGGCAGAACCACTGCTCGATCCGCCCGGCGTGTGTTCGGGGTTATGCGGATTGCGAGTGGGACCGGGACCGAAGTAAGCGAATTCAGTGGAGACGGCTTTGCCAAAGATCAACGCGCCCGCATTTTTTAAAAGTGTGACCGACTCTGCTTGTTGACCTTTGAGAATTTCGGGCGGCAGTTTACTGCCCCCGCTCGTGGGGAAGCCATCCACATGAAAAATATCTTTGACTCCGATGGGGATGCCGAAGAGCGGCGGGCGCGAATCGGAAGTCGGAAATTTTTTGAGGAGTGATTCGGCGTCGCGTTGCAACCGCTCGAAGCGATTCGGTTCGGGCATGTATGCCAAGACCGAAGGCTCGCGTGATTCAAAATGTGTTTGTAGTTGTTCGATGTAACGTGTGAGGGGAAGTTCGCCAGTGCGAAGTTGACGCGCAAGTTCGGGAAGGGAGTTTATACTTGGGGTCATGGTCAAATTCTAACATAAGGAATGTTTAGAATGACGGCTATGATTATCAGCGTGAAGACCTTCCCGAAGGTTTTAGAACCTTCGGGGAGGTGCTTTGACAGAGAAAGGATGCACGGTGTTTATAAAATCTGCCACGCTCTATGATGCAATTTACTCTTGGAAAAATTACGCCGACGAAACGGAAAAGATTCACGCGCTAATTCAAAAACACAAAGGCTCGTCGGGCAACGCTTTGCTTGACGTAGGTTGCGGCACGGGCGCGCACATTGAGCATCTCAAAAAATTTTATGCCGCCGAAGGTCTCGATCTCGACGATCAACTCTTAGAGGTCGCCCGCCTACGTCATCCCGGCACCACCTTTCATTATGGCGACATGGCAGACTTCAATCTCAATCGCACTTACGATGTCATCGTCAGTTTGTTCAGCGCGATTGGCTACGTGAAAACGGTGGCGCGGCTGAATCAAACCCTACACACGTTGGCGCGGCATCTTGCTCCCGGTGGCGTGATCTTAATTGAACCTTGGTTCACGCCTGATGTCTTCAAGGTTGGCACTCCGCACGCCACCATCATCAACGAACCCGATCTCAAGATCGCCCGCATGAACGTGAGTCAAATCGAAGGCAACGTTTCGATTCTCGATTTTCATTATTTGGTGGCAACCGCGCAAGGGGTGGAGTATTTCACCGAACATCACGAGCTCGGCATGTTCACCCGCGAAGAGTTTGCTTTTGCTTTTCAGCAAGCGAATCTCAAAATGATTTACGACGAGCAGGGCGTGGATGGGAGAGGGTTGTATGTTGGCGTAAAGACTTAACCTCTCTCGCCAACCTCACGAACAGAGCGAGGATGATGTAGAATGACAACAATCTGATGAGCGATCAAACAACTCCAAACGGATCGGTACAACAGAGCGGGATCAGCGTCAACGACAGTCAAGTATCGGTAGGCAGTGATTTCGTAGGACGTGACAAGATACTTGCAGAGGGTCACGTCATTCAAGCGGCGGCGGGGGCAACCGTGATCATCAGCACAGTGTATGACGGTTTGACCGCATTATCCGATCTCATGCGCCACTCCGCCGAAGTAAATGAAGCCGTCATCACTTTCCGCAGTCAATTTCAAGACACAAAACAACAAATTGATATTCTCGGCGATTATAAAGAACTGCACGACTTGCTACATCAAATTGAATTTGAATGTTACGACGTGATCGTAAACGCCACCACTCACTTTCCCGATGATAATGCCGACGATCTGATCAAATACCACATCAAACTTGAAAGTCTTATAGATCAATTACAAAGTGTTGCCGCGCACGGGTTTGTGGCAAAGCCCGATACGTTGTGGATTCAACGACTCGCCTCTATGCCTGATGAACTTGCTCAGGCGATCAACAACACAGAAGCAAAACAACTTGGGAGCATCGCCCGCCGACTTAAACAGCTACTCGACATTCAGCCCTCGCAGATCAATCAACGCCTCAACAATACTGCTCGCGCCTTGCGTCTCCCCGCTCTCACCCAATCACTTTCGCAAATTAAAGATCAGATCGCTAATCGTCCTGATCTTAATGCGGAGAAAGTAAAACTGTTTCAAGCAGGCGTGAATGAATTGATTAACATCAGTAATGTGCTGGCTAACCTGATCGAAGATCACGATGGCTGGCAAGGGCTGGAAGTGTTACTCAACCGCATTGAAGATTTCATTGATCAAGATTTGCAAGAATTGGAAATTTCGTGGGCAGACCTCAAAGCCAGGAGCGAATCACTTTGCCACCATCGCGCCGATAAACGTGCGTTGGCATTTATGAAAGAGATTGAGAACTTAGATGAGACTTTAGCAAGCGCGAACCCTGATCGTGTTCGCAAATCGTTCCTCAGCTATCGCAACCGCGCAGGCGAATTATTCTATCGAGTGGATGTGGATTTAAAACGACTATGCAGCGATCTACGTAAGGTAGGTGAGCCGCTGACATATGTATTGATCATGACTCGAGGATGACTCAATGACCATGCCAAATTATTATCCTTCACTTGCCTCACTGCGTGCCGCTCATAGCGAACTATTGAAACAACGCGAAGACGATGACACGCCCGAAATCATTGCAGCGATGAACAACTTTATTCAACGCGGGCAAGCCACAGGTACGTTACTAGATCTCAACGAAGATCGCAAAGCGGCGCAGAGCTTATTGAATTATTGGGCGGCATTGGTCTATCGCACAGGCAACGAACCACCCGATGCCACGCTCGCCGAATTTGATCTTAACGCTGCGCCGGAGATCCCCGATGACCAGTGCCCCTACTTGGGGCTTGATGCATTCCGCGAAAAAGATCAAAGTGTGTTCTTTGGACGACATAGGCTCATCAAAGAACTCATCATCAAGATCACAGAGGAAAGATTATTGGCAGTGCTGGGACCATCAGGTAGTGGCAAGTCATCGCTGGTGCGCGCGGGATTGATTCCTTCGATAAAAGAAGACGCCTTACCTAACAGCGGACAATGGTTTTATTTCCCACCGATGGTGCCAGGGTCGAATCCATTGGTGAATTTGGTGAACCTGATTAATGCCGAGTCGGCATCATCGCAGATCGAGTCGCTACGGAACGACCCGCATCACCTTGAAAAATTCATCGCCGAAAACTTCAAGGGTGATGTGGTATTAGTAATCGATCAATTTGAAGAAATTTTTACGCTTTGCACGGATGATCTCACGCGCCAAGCATTTGTCAATAATTTGGTCGGACTCGCGCAAACGCCGGACGCCGAACATCGAGTGATCCTCACTATGCGAACCGATTTTGAATCGCAGGTGGTGCGGCTGCCCGAATTTGAACCATTGTTTGAAAAAGCTCTGGTGCGCGTCACGCCACTTAACGCCAACGAATTGCGCGAAGCGATTGAAGCGCCTGCAAATCTTATTGGCTTGAAGTTTGAAGAAGGACTCGTCAACGCGCTGTTGCAAGATATTTTGGGTGAACCCGCTGCGTTGCCGTTATTGCAATTCACACTACTTAAACTTTGGGAGAGTCGCAAACGCAATCGAGTAACTTGGGAAGCATACAAACGTTTGGGGGGTGGGCGACAAGCACTAGCTAAAACGGCAGATGACTTCTATAACAATTTAATTCCCGAAGAACAAGTCACTGCCAAGCGCATCTTGCTTAAGCTGGTGCGACCCGGTGAAGGACTCGAAGTGACCAGTCTTGGTTAGAAGATGAACGGGCAGAACTGCGCCAACGCCAACGACTCACCACCGCCGCCGAACAATGGCAAACATTGGGCAAAGACCCCGGCGCATTATGGCGGGGTGTGCAATTGAATGAAGCGAAGCAGTATGAGGACTTAAATGAATTGGAAAGCGCATTCATTCAAGCGAGTCAAAACGCAGTCGAGGCAGAACGCACGGCGCACGAAGCAGCGCGACAAACCGAACGCGATTTAGAAAACACGCGCAAACTGGCACAGTTTGAAAAAGATCGCCGTCGCGTTGTAACGATTTTAGGCGCAGTGGCATTGATGACATCATTCATCGCTATGTTTTTCTGGTCGCAAGCGAATACGAGTGCCTCCGTCGCACGCGATGCAGCAGGCACATCACAAGCCAACGCCATCACCGCGCAAGTTGCTAGCACCCAAGCAGTTAACGCCGCTACGCAAAGCGCTAAAGCTGAAGCGTTCGCCAATATTTCATTGACGAGTGCCGTTTCTGAACGCAACGTTGCCGCCACCGCGCAATCTTTTGCCCTTGCTGCACTCTCACGGCAACTCGCTACCCAAGCACGCAGCTATTTAAGTTCCGATCTCACTCTCGCTTTGCTGTTAGGTGTTGAATCTTTAACGACTTACAACACATCTGAAGCCAACACTGTGTTACGCGATGCCGTTGAGCGTAAACTGACACGCACTACTGAACCGCTGGCAGGCAGACCGATCCCAGAGCAAGATGGGTTAGTTCTTGATGTCAAATTTGGTCCAGATGGGCGAAACTTGGCTTGGTCAAGTGGCGACTCGTCAGTCTCGATTTGGAATATCGCGCTACAACAACAGCGCAAACTCTGGGGGCACACTAATATCGTAGAGAGTATATCATTCAGTCCTGATGGGCAAATTCTTGCTTCAGGAGACCGTGACGGTACCATAATCTTATGGGATATTGCAACAGGCGATGATCTCAAGCGTCTTCGTACAGTTGACAACAGCTCGATAGTAAGTGTAGCAATCAGTCCTGATGGAAAAACGCTAGCAGCAGGGCGAAAAGACGGGAAGATTACAACTTGGAATATAAAAGACAAGAAATTTCAGTTCTTTATTGATGCTCATAAAGATGTGGTGAGGAGTATAGCGTGGTCACCTGATAGTACGTATTTCGTTTCTGGAAGTTCAGATAAGATGATACGAGTATGGAAAGCAAACAACGGCGAAGCATTTCTCACTCCGCCACAACGACATCAAGGGGCAGTATCGAGTGTAGCCTGGTCATTAAACGGTAAATGGTTCGCCTCGGGGAGTCTCGATAGGAGTGTCATTTTATGGGATGTAGCAACTGGTGAAATATTAGGGCAAACCCCTATAGAGCATCAAAGCAATGTACTAAGTATTTCAATTAGCTACGATAGTAAAATTTTAGCTTCGGGTAGTGAAGACAGTACTATCATCTTATGGGATGTGAGTGATCCCAGATCGCCTAAAAAGACTTTACAATTAACAACACCAACTAGTTTTGTCACAGGATTGGCGTTCAGCCCCTTGGACAATATATTAGTTGCCAGTAGTAACAAAGCAGTTACAGTGCGCAAAATCCTGATTCCACCTCAATCCGATCTACCTCTCAAAGATCGCGCCTGCGCGCTTGCCACTCGCAACTTTAGCAAAGCTGAATGGGAACAACTTTTTACTGGGCAATCCTATCGCAAAACTTGCGTGCAATTTGCAGAAGGAAAATGAGGCGTGGTCGAGTAATCAATTAATCGTTAGCCCCAACTCCTTCAAAATTTCTTCTGTGTGTTCCCCCCGCTTGGGTGCGGGCGAAGCGAGATGCGCGGGCATATCGCCAAAACGACTCGGCATCGCCACCAATAATCTCTCCCCATCACGTTTCAAAACTCCACGATGGATGATCTGCGGATCGCGCTCCACTTCTTCAGGAGTCAACACGGGCGCGATGCAGGTTTGATCAACATCAAAAAGATTCATCCACTCATCCAATGTGCGCGTGCGGAAGAGTTGGCGCAGTTCATTCACATTTGCCTGCGTGTCATTGCCCAAAGAAATTAAATCGGGGCGTTCAATCTTTTCGCAGACGTGTTGCCAAAACTTTTTCTCCAGTGCGCTCACCGAGAGATAACGCCCGTCCTTTGTTTCGTAGACGTTGTAGCTCATCGCCCCGCCCATCAATATCGTTGACGGCGTGTTCAACAATAAAAAGGCAAACGCCAATGTGCCATCGAGCATTGAAACGTCAATGTATTGACCTTCACCCGTTTTCTCACGAGCGTATAACGCAGCGAGGATGTTGATCACGGCTGGCATGGCGCCGCCGCCGACATCGGCAAGTTGAATGGGGATCGGATGCGGCGCGGCAGAGGCGGCGTCACCGTGAGGAGCGGCGTTCTTAATTAAAATCCCCGTGAGTGCCACATAATTGAGATCATGCGCCGGACGATTCATATAGGGACCATCCTGCCCGAAGCCGGTGATGCTGCAATAGATGAGGCGCGGATTGATGGCGCGCAGAGTTTGATAATCGGCGTTGAGGCGCGCCGTGACGCCGGGTCGGAAGCCCTCAACGATCACGTCGGCGGTTGCCGCCAACTTGTGCAGCGCGCGTTGACCCGATTCGGTTTTGAGATCGAGCATGATGGATCGTTTGCCGCGATTGACGAGTTCGTGAATGAGCAAGCCTTCATCGGCAAATGATTCGGCTTGAACGGCTTCAACTTTGATCACATCCGCGCCGAGCGAGGCGAGATACAGGGTGGCGAATTCGCCGGGCAGTAAGTGAGAAAGATCGAGGACGCGGATGTTGTGAAGGGGGAGTGGAGTCATCGCAATCTTTAATTTAAAAGAGTCGCTTCCACGAGCGGCTGATACAGCATCACGTCCAGCGAAGCAACCCGGTAATAACTTTCTCCGGCGCAGGCACGGCATAACATTAAACCGGCGCGCAGGATCTGTCGCTCATTCATTATCTCTTCACCGCAAACGTTGCAAAGAGCTTTGCGCCCGGCGCGGCTGATAATTTTCTCCAGCGGCATGTTCAGCGTTACGGGCTGCACTGTAAACATTTCCTCTGCTGGCAAGCGCTGCTTTGCCATAATCCTCCACCCGCATCGTGCGTTGCCCGACCCAACAATTCGTCGCAACGGCAACGCCATCTGAAGCGCAGCCATCGGTTTCGATGAATGTCAGCAGGCGTTTATCAGTTTGCGGCAGATCAAGGCGCAGAAGCTGTCCTGCATAAAGCCCCATCCGCGCGCCGATCACTTGACGCGGACACAAGTGATGATGAAGCGCCGCAGAGGTTTGGAGAATCTTGTCGAGTGACGAAGTTGAAAGTTGCATCATAGTTATCACCACACTCTCTATTCGTTAGTGATACTTTCCGGGTATCCGACTCCCAAAAGGATTCTTGCGGCGGAACTCGCAGATCGGGCACAATGTCGCCGAGTCGTTGCCGGAAAATTTAGCGCCGCATTTTGAACAGGTGTGTAAAGTTGATTTGATCAGCGTGATCTTTTCTGGTTCAATGAGATCGTGGAGTGTAGGCAAAGATCGTTGTTGGAGGGCGTTGGGTTCGCACAATTGAATACATAGACCACACGCCACGCATCTCCTGGCACTAAACTGAAGATGAAATACGTCCGGTGCCTCAAGCGTATACTCCAGCGCGTTCGTGGGACAGACACGCGCGCAAACCCCACATGCCGTACACCGTTCATCGGCAGTGATTTGCGCCGCCCCCAGATGCGAAGGCACGGGGTGAGTCCAAAGCTGCGGTGACCCTTGTAACATCTTTATCAAACGTTGTCGTTCCAGCGAAGGCTGTTTGCTTGACGTTTGCTCTTTAGGCTCAATAGCAGGAGCGGGGAATGATCTACGTGAAGGCGTACTCGCTAAGGAAGCGATCAGCTCGCGGCGCGAGAAGGAAATGCGCTTCACAGGAATAGCGGCAGGAGACGGTGGATTGCTCTCAGCAGGTTTGTCAACGGCTGCTTCCGCTTGAGGCTCATCTGGCAAGAAAGAGCGCAAGAAATCGCGGCGGGAGATTGGGGGCTGTTTCACCTTAATCGCTCGCGCGGTCGCCGCCGATTTCACATCCCGGCTTGGATTCACCGACTCGATGAACGTGATCCGATCGCCGTTATGATCTCCAACGATTTGTTGGGCGGCGAACACCATTTGCTTAATGTGCGCGGCAAGCGGGTTGAGCGGGCATTGGTTACACATCTCCAAGCGCACAACGACTCGTGAACAACCAGACATCAACATGCTGGCATACACCGATGGACCTAAGGCGGCTAAACAACTATCCAGCGAGAGAACGATCTCTACCTGAGAGTGAGAGGCTTCGGCAGCAGGGTGCATGCGACAAACAAGATCAGCCGCCTGCCCTTTAGGCGAACGCGACAGAAAGGCAAGCAATTTGGCAACACCATCATCGCCGCTGAACGCGCCGGTAGGGCAGACGTTAAGGCAAGCACCACAGGCAATACATTTCTTTGCGTCTAACGAGATGGGGTTGTCAAGAGAGATCGCCGAAGAGAGGCACAGCTGAACACATTGTTGACATGCAGCATGTTTCGTAAACATCCGGACACAACGTTGTGCGTCGAGTGTAACCGGCGGCGCCGAGAGTGATTCCAACCAAGCAGTGATTGCGGGTAGATCCATTGTGCGAGTCGTTAATCAAGCATCACGCGTCAAGTCAAAAGTCTCCGGCTGCACCACCGCGAGTTTTAGCTCACGGAGATACTGCTCATCCTGGCGCGTCTCCAAAACGTTATAAGAGAGTCCGACCTCAACATTCAGACCTTTCAATCTCTCGATCTGGCTCGCATGAAATTCCAAATATCCCAGACTGTCGTTTAAATTATGTAGCGAGTCTTTCTGACGCCGCACTATTTTGCCCGCCTTGCGGATGTCGGAGCCAAAAACTTTTGCCGTCTTCAAAAAATAATCGTTGGGCGAGAAGTAATAGATCGCCGGTGGGCGCTGTCCAGTATTCTGTTGATAGAGTTGTCCGGTGTGCTTATTCTCTAACGAGCAGTAATGCACGCCCATCTTCAGTTTTGCCTCCAGCGCAAATAGCATCAAGTCCAGGCAGACGAGCTCACTGCACGCAATGGGCAAGCCACCGGCATACCAATAGTTGTAAAGCACGCGATAAGGGCGATGCTTTACCTTGTACCCCTTTTGGTTGTAAATCGTAGCGTTGTTGAGGGGGTAACAAAATTCTAAAAGGTTAATGCCAGCAATGCCGATCCGCTCTAATTCGAGCAGCACGTCTTTCATTATCTCAAACGTGTTGGGCAAGATCGGCATCTCGACCATCACCAGGGGGATATAGTTCTTCGCCAGAGCGATACGATCAAACGTGTGGCGATGTCCTTTTTCTAGATCGTGCAGGCGAATGCTAAAGCGAATTTCGTCTAGCCCGGCAGCGCGTAACTGCCGCAGCAGTTCTGCGTCCAGTTGATCACCCGTCGTGTAGAGACGGGTGAAAGCATCCGGAAAGCTAGCGCTCGCTTGTCGGAAAAACTCAACCGTCTCTTTAGGATGTAGTAGAGGTTCACCACCCGTCAGCGCCAGATGTTGTAGTGGATGTCCGGCGCGAGATCGCTGTTGTAATTCTTGGGGTAGATCGCGCAGAGAGGTAGAGAAATGATCGTACCCTTCTTGGTTAGGATTAAAACAATAGAAGCAGGAACGATGGCACTTCAAGGAAATGAAAAAGGTTTCGCTCCCCGCCCCTTTTTGGCAAGCCACACAGGCTGGAGAGATTTGGTTGAGGTAGATACTTTTATCGCTGTTGCGAAAAATCGCCTGGCGCTGACGCAGCAGATCGAGGCGGGCTATCGTCTCTGATCCATAGTCATTCGGATCAATCTCAACACCCGAGGCACGCACCTGAGCCATGAAATTTTCAGAGATGTCTACATATTGGGCGGCGTAGGTGCGCAAGTCGGGGTTGCGGATCGCGTTTAAGTTTTCACGATCAACATCAACGATCATTGGGCTAACTCTCACACTGCGGCAGGACGATCTGGTAATTCGAGCGCCGCGCGCGTTTGCAGTAGCAGCATAGACAGCTCTGACAGCGTTCCTCGAGTCATGTAAGCGATCCCGCGATAGAAATTGGTGTTCGCCTCTTGCACAACTTGCTCACACCAAGTCGGAACCCATTTCGCCGGGTGTGAGCCAAGAAACTCCCATTGAGCTTCCAGCAATGTCTGTAACTCTGAGGGATCATTTTGTTCAAGTGCCGCCAAGCCTCGTTGGGCAAGGTGGGCTAAAAATGTTAATTCCAAACCCACGTGATCATCCGGCTCGGCATGTAGTTTCACCGATTGCAAACCAAAGCGACGATACCATTCGCGTACTTGCAATGTCTCTTCCTGAAACACTAGACGTTCTTCGCTAAAGTAAACCGATTCCCACGGCGGCGTGAGGACTTTGGCAGGACCGATGAACAGGCGGGCATAATCTGTTTGCAGATCATCGAAGCTCTGGCTGAGCAAATCTTCGCTAGTTTCGACACTCCATTTCTGCAACAGCGTTAACCCTTTAGAGACCTCATTGTTTTCGACACCAAAAGGAACATCGTCGAAG
>JACRLA010000080.1 GCA_016215145.1 Chloroflexota bacterium | reverse complement strand
GCGATATATTTAATTTCGTAATCGTTGAGCTTCGCCAAGAATGCGTTGTAGCTTCCATCCAACACGCCGAAGAGAGTCGTTGCGCCTTCGGCTTTCAAACATTTTAGTAAGAGTTCGCCACCTGTCATCTCTGCCATAAAATTTTTCCTTTTGAAATTAAAACCACTAGAACGCTGATGGCGCTGACTCACGCTGATGAACGCTGATTAATTAATATCTTCAGCGAAGTTCAGCGCAATCAGCGTATTCAGCGTTCAAAGGTTTTTACCCAACCCGTTCCATCGCCGCGAGTCGCGCTTTCTTTTCGTTGACAAATCGCAATAGCGCCATGCCGATTAGCAGAAACGCAGCAATCGAAAGAATCGCCATACGTTGTCCGGCTTGTTCGGCGGGCAACTGCTCCAGCCCTTGCGTCTTGTACCAGATCGCTGCCTCTGCCGCTAACCAACCATAAATGCCGGGACCGATAAACGACGAGGTGCGACCCATGAATGAGAAGAAGCCGTAGAACTCGCCGCTCTGTCCGGGCGGAGCAAACAGACCGACCATCGCGCGGCTGACCGATTGCACGCCCGCCATCGCCACGCCCGCCACCACACCGACGGCATAAAACATCCACGTCGCTTGCGCGAAATACAAGGCGACCACGCAAGCAACCATCAACAAAATCGAAACGACCAACGAGCGCATCCCGCCGAATCGATCCACCATGAAGCCAAAGACATACGCCCCCACCACATTCGCCGCCTGCACGATGATGAAGAAGATGATCAGGTCTTGTTGTTTAAAACCGAACAACACGCCGCCGATGATCGCCGCGAAGTCCAGCACCATGATGATGCCGTCGTTATAGATCAAGAAGGCGATCATGAATTTGAGGAACTCGCGGAAACTGCTCGCGGTGCGAATCGTTTTCGATAATTGTTTGAGAGCAACGCTCACATAATTTTCGCCAGCCGGGAGCGTTTGCGCTTTTGCTTTTTCGGGCAGCCACAAAAAGATGGGGGCCGCCGACAACGCAAAGAAGACTGCCGTGATGATGAACGACAAGCGCACGACAAACTCACCTTTGACAATCAGCACGAGTGGCAAGATGATCAGCAGTGCCACGATGCCGCCCAACGATCCAATCGCCCAACCGATGCCCGAAATGCGCCCCATCTCGGCGGGCGCGGCGATCTCCGGCAGAAGCGCGTCGTAAAACACTTGCGCGCTGCGATAGCCAATCTCGGCGACGATGAACAGAGTCATTGCCAAGAAGATCGTGCCTTGCCCGGTGAAGAACAGACCGGCTGTGCATATACAGCTAATGGTGGTGAAGAGGAAAAGGAATTTTTTCTTCGAGGCAGAAAAGTCGGCGATGGTGCCAAGTATGGGCGAGGTGATCGCCACAAAAAACATGGCGATCAAAATTGCCAAGCCCCACAAGCGCGTGCCTTCTTCGCCGCCGACCACGCGGTCTTTGAAAAAGACCGAGAACACGGCGAGCAAGATCACGGCGGCATATGCCGAGTTGCCGAAGTCGTAGAAATACCAAGACCAACGTTCACGACGGGTAGAGAGGGGTTTTGATTCGGTCATGCGAGTCTCCTTGAGAAAAAAGATTTGAACGCTGAATGCGCTGATTACGCTGACAAACGCTGATTCTTTTTATCGCATTCCAATCAGGCGATCTGCCAAAGCCATGCAATGATTTCTTCCATAGATACACGGTCCCTTTTTCATTAAACGTAAATTGAACAACCGTTTAGCAGCCATCAGCGTCCATCAGCAATAATCAGCGTCTTCAGCGTTCTGGTTTATTCGCTTATTTCAAACATCACCTTAATCGAGCGGTACTTATTCTTCTCCACCGCCACCTCAAACGCCTGACGATAGTCATTCAACGGAAAACGGTGCGTGATTAACCCTTCGCAGTTAAGCGTGCCATCGCCGATCCAACGCATCGCCAGTTCAAAGGTGGACACCGACTCACCTTGCCACGTCACCACGTCATGCCCCACCGCGCCGATCAGATTCACTTCTTGATACCAAACGGGAGTCACGTCGAGAGTCATGCGATGCAAATTCACGCCGACGATCACCACGTCACCGTTAGCGCGAGTCCAGCGCAAAGCGTTGTTCAATGTTGATTCGATTCCCACCACATCAAACACCACGTCGAAGCCGCCCATCAACATGCGGTTGTTCATCCGACCTTCGTAAAGTTTTGCGCCGGTGATCTCCGCAACTTTAGCGAAACCATCGTCACCAGCCAAAAAAGTTTTGTCCGCGCCATACTTGCGCGCCAGATCGGCTTGCCATGCAAATTGCGCCAACGCCGTGATCTCACATTCGGGTTGATAGGCGCGGATGGTTTGCATCAACAGAAAACCGATGACACCACAGCCCAACACCAACACCCGCTCACCTTTTTTTGCGATGCGACGTGAGGCGGCGTGAATGGCAACTGCTATCGGCTCGATCAATGTCGCCTGCTCGTCGGTGAGGCCGTCGTGCACGCGCAGCAACGTTGCGGCAGGTGTGATGTATGAATCACCAAAGCCGCCGCCGATGGGATGATGATGGCGCGGTTCGGATGCGAACTGGCACAACACGCGATGCCCCCGCGCGCACGCCCGGCACAAGGTGGAACGTCCGCGCGCGCGGCAATCGTCGGCGCGCCCCCAGCGTGTGACCCGATCCCCAATTTTAAAATCCGTCACCGCGCTTCCGACTTCGATCACGTCGCCGATCATCTCGTGACCCAGATACATTCGTTTATGCGATGGCAGCGCCACAGGCGTAACGTCGAGACCTATGTCTAAAAAAATTTGGTGGAGATCACTGCCGCAGATTCCGCACAAATGATTCCGCACGCGCACCCAATCGGGCGCAGGCAGAGGCGGGTCGAGCAAGGTTGAAAGGTGAAGAGAGGATGTCGGCGCGAAGTAGACAGAGCGCGAGACGCGCCCCAAGAGTCGGGTGAGGAGTATTCTCGGAACGGAAACGTCGAGATACATCGTTCTCATTGTTTGATTATGAGAGTTACACCTAACAATAAAATCAATCCGACGACTAACACGCGAAAGCGATCTTTATCTACAAAACGATCTAGCTTTGAGCCGATGAACAAACCCAAGAGCATTGCCGGAATTGCGTAGAGATAAAACTCGACGACGGTTGAGGTGATGTTGCTCGCCAAGAAGTGTGACGCGAGTGTGACGATGCTGGTGAAGAAGAAGAATGTTTGCAGCGTGGCGCGGAACTCATCCTTGTGCCATTGACGCAGCGAGCCATACACGATCACCGGCGGACCCGAGGTGTTGTAAGCGCCGCCCAAACATCCGGCGAAGAATCCGGCGACGTAGCTCCAATTCATTGAACGCAAGTAGGGCGACTCGGGGCGAGCGAATGTGTAAAGGGCGTAAGCGATCATCACGATTCCCAAAATGGATCGAATGATCGATTCGCTGATGTTGACCAACGCCCACACGCCAAAGGGGACGCCGACGACGGCGGCAAGCGTCAGCCGAATCATTTCCGGCTTATTCACCTGCGCGCGAAAGCGGATCATGTTGATGCCCTGCACGGTGAGCGCGGCGACAGCCACCAGAGGTGTGGCAGTGCGAATGCCAACGACCCAAGCCACCAAAGGCATGGTGATTAACGCAAAAGCAAAACCAGAGAGGGATTGAAGAAGAGCCGCTACAAAAATGATGACTACGAAGAGGGGAAGAGTCATTGCGTTCGCCACAAGAGGAATGGCGCGATTATAATGAACAATGAACAATGAGACAATGAACAATTTAAAATCCCAAAAAACCAAGTGCGAAGTGCGAAGTGCAAAGTTCAAAGTTCAAAGTGCAAAGTGCAAAGTCAAAGTTCAAAGTGCAAAGTTCAAACTTCAAATCTCCAATCTCTAATCTC
>JACRLA010000008.1 GCA_016215145.1 Chloroflexota bacterium | reverse complement strand
TTGGTAAAGGTATACGTGAACTTGATATCGTCCACTGCCGCCCACACACCGCCGCTGTCAGCGAAAGCCTGCTTAGCTTTTGCCATTGCCGGCTGCACCGTTTTGCCGCCAACGGTATAAGGTCTGCCGTCCACGTCGCGTGTCAGCAAATTTTGATACTTGGTCAAGCCAGTTGCTTCATCCGTCATAATTTGCGCGATGGTGAAACCGTAACCCTCCAACACTTTGTTGCTCATCGAGCGGCCATCGGCATCGGTGATCGAGAGGGTGATCACTGGCTTACCGTTGTCTGGGATTTTGGCATCCAAGATTTTGATCTTCAACCCCGCGCCGGGAACGTTGATTGCCGCTTTTCCGGCAGGACCTGCCGGACCCGCAGCACCTGCCACACCCGTCACACCCGCGGGACCCGCTGGACCGGCGGAACCGGATGGACCAGCGCACGCCGCCAACAGCAATATCACTCCAAGAGCGATCAACCCTAAAGTGATAATTCGATTCGGATTACTTTTCATAGACAGCCTCCTTAGTGTTGTCAATCTTTTTGGATCAAGCCGAGCAAGTCCTTGGCTTGCCCGACTATCTTTTGTTCACGGTGATACACGATCAAATTGTTATCGGCTAAACTCAAACGGATGATTCGCATGTCGGTTGAACTGGCTTCCAAAATTTCTACCGCCTCAGCCGGGACGCCGCCACCCTCCCCCTCCTCGATCAAGATTGTGTCGGCACCGAGTTTCATAATCTGCTCGTGCGCCGCCGCGTGATCAGAGGTCGCTCCCACCCATTCCACGTCGGGGTGACTCAACAGTAACCGCACCGACTCGTGAAAGAGCGGGTTACACCAAATAATAAATACCCGCCGTGTCGCCATCTCACCTCCGTCCTGTATAACTTAAGGCAAAATGAGAGATTTGTTAATCGGGGCAAATTTGAATTGTGATAAAAAAAACGCCAATTGAATTGGCGTTTAATGAGGGGGTTTAAAAGCAGAACGCTGAAGCGTCATTGCGGGGCGCGCCAAGACCTCGCGGGTTTCTAAAACCCGCGAGGTCTTTCAGCGAAGATCAGCGCCGTCAGCGTTCAAAGGTTTAATTTATTCGGAGTGTATCAATCCGCGTTGACGGGCATACTGGATCAATTCGTAGCGGCTGCTCAAGTTGAGTTTTTGCATCAGGTTAGTGCGGTGGCTGTGGATCGTGCTGGGGCTAACGACCAACTTATCGGCGATCTCTTTGTTGCTATAGCCTTCGGTAAGCAGCCGCAAAATTTCTTTTTCGCGCGGGGTAAGAGACGGCTGCCCCGCTTCGTTAGGATCATCTAATCGCTGGAGATAATCTTGAAGAAGATGCCGCGCCATCGTCGGAACTAAAAACACTTCGCCGCGCGCCACCGAGCGGATCGCCCCGATCAGTTCGTTCGTTTCAGCCGCCTTCAACATGTAACCCGACGCTCCCGCTTTGAGCATCTCAAAAAAATATTCGTCGGTGCGGTGCATGGTTAACACTAAAATGTGAATATCGGGGAAACGAGTTTTGATCTTGCGCGTCGCTTCCAGCCCGTTCATACCCGGCATGGCGATGTCCATCAAGATCAGATCAGGGTGCAGCGACTCGGCCATTTGCGCCGCCTCTTCACCGTTCAGCGCCTCACCCACCACTTCAATATCCGGCTCGACTTCTAGCAGCAACCGCACACCGGCGCGAAAGATGGTGTGGTCGTCGGCGATCAATAATCGTATCTTGTCACTCACGGTGTGTCTCCGGTATCGGAACTGAAATTTGAATCTGTGTTCCTGTGCCGACTTGAGAAATAACCTTCAACGTGCCGCCGCATTGAGCGACTCGTTCTTGCATCCCGAGCAATCCCAACCCACGCGCGCTGTTGCCGTTCGATTGAAAATCATGCACATCAAAACCGCGCCCATCGTCGGCGATCTCCCCCTCGAACAATCTGTCGCCTGTAGCAAGTTTTAAATGCACGCGCTTCGCGCCCGAATGGCGCACGACGTTATTCAACGCTTCTTGATAAGTGCGAAACAACGCCGTCTCGATTTCGGGCGGCAGGCGGCGCGAAAAATTCTGTGCTTCAATCTCAACCTGAATTGCCGCATCTTTAAGTACTCGCTCGGCGTGAGACCTTAGAGCGGGCACCAAACCCAAATCATCTAACGCCGATGGACGCAAAGACAGAATGATGTCGTAAGCGCGATTGGTGGTCTCGGCAAGCAACGCCCGAATCCGTTGGAGTTGCGCGCGCGCTTGCCGAGGTTGTTCCTCTATCAATCGCTCGGCGACCTCCACGTTGACGGCTAACCCTGCCAAATCCTGACCCAGATCATCATGCAGATCGCGCGCCACTCGTTTGCGTTCCTCTTCTTGAACCGTGATCAACCGTTTGAGCAATTGATAACGTTGACCTGCTTCATGGCGCAAGTTTTCGGAGAGCGCGCGATTTTCCACTTCTTCGCTTTGGATGCGCTGCCCCATTCTATTAAACGCCGCGCCGAGCTGCCCGATCTCGTCCGGGCTGTCTAGCGGCAAGCGCAAACCGAGTTGACCACGCCCAAATTGGGCAAGCGTTTGCGCTACGTCCTCAAGGCGGCGAATCACCATTCGGCTGATAGCCAAGTTGACGACGAGAACTGTTGTCACGATTGTGCCGATCCACCATAATGCATTGGCGAGCAAATCATTATCCAGTGTAGATTCCAGTGGCGCCATCGAAATATCAGTCAGTAACAATCCGATCAATTTTTCATTGGGATCATGGCAGCCCTGACACTTTAGCTGATTTTTGATCGGGTTCATGCTGCGAAAGATGCGTTGACCATCGGGTAAAGTGACTACCACACTTCCGGGTCGCACTTCGGCGGGAAGACGATGACAAGGTTGGCAGGTCGGATCATGGTTATCCAATTGTTGCCCCACGCCTTCGGCTTCGGGGGCAAAGACCACCCGCCCTTTCGTATCGAGCAGGTAAACAATTCTCAGCGTTTTATCTTCGCCAATGGAATCCAACATGTGCTGGAGCCCCACTGTATCCTGCGAAAGCATTTCGTGTTGGATGCCGTTCTCGATCACGCGGGAAGTTTGCGAGGCGAGGAACGACAACGTGTTGAACATCACTTCGCGGTGGCGCGCGTATTCAATGGCGGTGAAGATTCCGAGGATGCCAACGAGGGGCAATACCAATCCCAACGTCACTTTGAGGCGCAGGCTGCGGTGGATAAAATCGAGGACGAGACGACTTAGCGGCATGTTGATTTAGCATAGAGTAGCCGCCGACCCTAACCAAGTATGGATTATCCTAAAGAAGGGGTGATTTCTTGCATTACGTTCTAGCAACTGTCGAAGAGTTAGCAGAAATCCGTTTTCTCCAAGAAAACGGATTTCTGCAACAGCTTGCTATGGATTCTTTTTCCCATTCGGCATGATCGCCCCGCTCAAATCGGCGTTAGCGATGTTCACGCCGGTCATGTTTGCGCCTCTTAAGTCCACGCCTCTTAAGTTTGCGCCCGTCAAGTTGGCATTGGTCAAGTTGGCTTCAGTCAGCACCGCCTCTTCCAAATTCGCGCCACTCAGGTTAGCGCGAGTCATCACCACACGGGTCAAATCGGCTTTGCTTAAGTTCGCGTTGATCAGCATGGTTTCGTTAAAGTCGGCTTCAGTCAGGTTGGCTTTCACCATATAGGCATCAGTCAAATCGGCGCCGTTTAACTTGGCATAGACCAAACGCACCCAGTTCATCCTCGCCCCGTTTAAATTGGCGCCGCTCAAGTTCGCGCCGCTCAGGTTCGCGCCGGAGAGTTTTGCTTTGCTCAAATTGGCGCCACTTAAATTGGCGTTGCTCAAATCGGCGACGGTGAGAATGGCTTTGCTCAGATCGATCTCGGCTAGCCACAACGGACCGGGGCGATTTAGTAAATCAAAAATTTCAAAACGAGTCAGTTCTGCCATTGGGGTTCCTCCAATCTATAAGGTGACAGTCACTTTGCAAGTGGCTGTCACCTTGCCTGCAAATTGGATTCTACATAGAGTGGTATGAGTGTATCATAAGCATCCAGTAAAATTTACATTCCAGACCCGATCACCCTCCCGAAGATTTTAGAACCTTCGGGAGGGTTTGAGATTTGCTGGTGTTATAGTTGTCCACGCCAAGAAAATATGATACAAACACTCATCGAACTAAACGTATTGCAGGAGACACCATGAAACACTTAAACCCTTTTTTGATTCTGATGCTTGTCATGTCGCCGTTGTTCGTGGCGTTCACCGCCGCTCAACCCGCGCCGTGTGACCCGACCCTTGCTTGTTTCGATGTGAAACTGGGCGAACCAAGTTTGATTGGCGATTTTTATTTTGACAACGTGCTGGTAGCCTCGGGCGTGAACAGCGCGCGCCTGAGCGGTGCTCCCGGCGTGCCGCATTTGCTCGCCGCAAAAAATATCAAGGAGCCAAACGGCGCGGGCTTCGGCGATC
>JACRLA010000079.1 GCA_016215145.1 Chloroflexota bacterium | reverse complement strand
CTGGTGACGGCGCACGATGATGCCGAATCCGGCACCCCACATCTTTTGAATCGTCCAACCAAAATGCGCGGCAACTGCCATGCCGCAATCGCTGATGTAAGAAAGATACATGGCGTTGTTCACATGACCTGCCGTGTCCACGTCGCGCCAAGGGACTTTCATATACATTTTGAAAATGCCGGGTGGTGGGGGCGGGGCGATGGGAAATTTTTGGCGAGGCGGCGCGTCTTTTGAATCGTGTGCGGGGCGGAAGGCGCGGATCATTTCATCGGGGATCGTGGCGGGGCGATTCGTTTTCGTATCCATGTAGACCCAATCGGTATTCGCCCGCGCCGCGAGTTCATTTTCGTTTACGCTGTAGAGTTCATACATCCGTCGTGATCGCACGCGCCGAAAATCATCCACCCACGTTTTGACTCGAACCGAATCGCCATACTTGAGCGGGCGCAGATATTCGATGTCTGTCTCCCGTATCAACCACAAGCAATTCATTTCAATATAGCGGTTGAAGTCGTAACCAATGGCAGCGCTGGCATCAAACGCTGCCTCTTGCATGTAGCGCACGTAGTTGGCGTTGTTGACGTGACCGTAAGCGTCGCACTCGTAATGGCGGATGCGGAAAGTTCGTTCGTGAAAGAGGGATGAAGTAGACACGCAGACAAGTATACAAGTAACCAAGTTGAATGCTTGTCTACCTGTTTACCTTAACTCCACCCAAAGCGCACAGCATCTTCACACAATCTGCATACCTCAAAACTATGCTCGGCGCATCAAAGTTAATGAGGAGATTGAAGTATGTCCAAGACCACACGAATCATTTTAATTGTTTTGACTCTGGCGATCATCGCCAGTGGCGGCGGCTATTACTACTACGCTAACGTTTATCTTAAAGCGAAAGCCCCCGCCGCTCCCGCCTTGCAAACGGCGAAAGCCCGCACCGGAAATTTAACCATCACCGCTGCGGGCGCGGGCAACCTTGCCCCAGCCGCCGAAGTGGATTTAGCCTTTCGATCCAGCGGCGTTCTCTCCAAGCTCAATGTAAAAGTTGGCGACAAGGTGAAAGCCGGACAAGTGTTGGCGCAGTTAGATGACTCGACGGCGCAGATTCAGTTAGCGCAAGCTGAGCTCAACGTGCAGCAACTTACTTCCCCTTCTGCTGCCGCCAACGCCGAAGTTGCCATCTCCAACGCCCAAACAGCGTTAGTGACCGCGCAATGGAATCTTGATTATTTGCTCAAACCCGATCTGGCTTCTTATCAAGATAGCGTGGCAGTCGCCCAACGCGATCTCAATGTTGCCTCAAGCAATGTGCAATTGCTCAATGTTGGCGCGCAAGCGCAAGCCGTTACCACTGCCCTCTACAACTACAACGTTGCGCTCACAAAAATGCAAGATGCCGCTTCACGTTTTGGAACCGACAACGCCAAATACGCGGCGGCACAAGTGGCTTATGAAACTGCCGCCGCTAATTTAGAAGCGGCGAATCTGACGCTGGAGATTGCCAAAACGAATCAACAGAAGACGTTAGACAACGCGCAGAACGCGCTCAATACGGCAAACGACAATTTAAAAAATTCCACCAGCTACACGCCGTCGTCGCCCGATGTCATCGCCGCGCAAGCCCAACTTAAATTGGCGCAGGCGAATCTCGACGCGGCAAAATCTTTGTTGGCTGAACTCAAAGGCGAAAAAGCAAACACGCCCGCCATCGTTAACTCAACCTTGATTCAACTTCGTCAAGCAAAACTTTCGCTCGACACCGCCAAACTCACACTGGCGAACACCTCACTCGTCTCGCCCATCAACGGCACGGTGACGGCGATCAAAGCCGACGCGGGTGAGGCGGTTGGCACGTCGCCCATCATCACCATTGCCGATCTCGATCAGCCGTTGGTGCGCTTCTATGTTGAGGAAACAGATTTGGGCAAAGTGGCAGTGGGCTACAGCGTGACGGTGACGTTCGATGCGCTGCCCGATACGCCGATCAAAGGCAAGGTGGTGCGGGTTGATCCAGCGTTGGCAACGGTGGAGGGTTCACCCGCCGTGCAAGCCTGGGCGCAATTGGATCCGTTGAAGAATGGCACCAAGCTTTTATCGGGGATGACGGCAGCAGTTGAGGTGATTGCCGGTGAGGCGAAGAGTGCGGTCTTGGTTCCGGTTCAGGCATTGCGCGATCTCGGTTCGGGATCGTACGCCGTCTTCATCTTACAACCCGATGGGCAACTTAAACTCACACCTGTCACCGTCGGCTTAAAAGATTTTGCCAACGCCGAAATTTTGAGCGGCGTGAAATCCGGCGATGTGGTCAGCACGGGCAACGTGCAGACAAAGTGAGGCCGGCGATGAGCGAGAGTCTTATTGAAGTCCGCGAGTTAACTAAAGTGTATGGCGCGGACGACACCGAAGTGCGCGCGTTGGATGGCGTGAACGTGGACGTGCAGCGCGGCGAGTTCGTCGCCATCATGGGTCACTCGGGATCGGGCAAGTCTACATTGATGAATATCTTGGGATGCTTAGATCGTCCAACAGGCGGGGAATATATTTTGGACGGGCGCGACGTAAGTCGGTTAGACAAAAACGAATTGGCGTCGGTGCGGAATCAAAAGATCGGGTTTGTGTTTCAGTCGTTCAACTTGTTGCCGCGTATGAGTGCGCTGGCAAATGTCTCGCTGCCGATGCTGTATAACGGCACCGAAAAATTAAGTGCGAAGGATCGGGAAGCGCGAGCGGCAAAAGCGCTAGAGTCGGTGGGGCTGGGAAATCGTCTGCATCATCACCCCAATCAACTTTCGGGTGGGCAGCAACAACGCGTGGCGATTGCCCGCGCCTTGATTAATCAACCGGCACTCATCCTCGCCGATGAACCCACGGGCAACTTGGATTCAAAATCGAGCGTGGACATCATGAACATTTTGCACAAGTTGCATCAACAAGGCACAACGATTGTGATGGTGACGCACGAGACCGATGTGGCGGCGCACGCTCAACGGGTGATCTGTGTGAAGGATGGCAAAGTGATCTCGGACGGGCGCGATGGACATAGCCCGTGTTTGGGACAAGCAGTTGGAGGCGGAAATGAAACTGAGTGAAATTTTTGGCACGGCGTGGGAAGGCATCACGCTCAACAAAGTGAGATCGTTCCTCACCACGCTCGGCGTGATCATCGGCGTGGCGTCGGTCATCATCATGCTGGCGGTCAGCGCGGGCGCGGAAGCCGCCATCGCCGAACAGATCAACGGCTTGGGCGCGAACCTGATCATCGTTGCGCCGATTCGCGGCGTGCCGGGCGCGTCGCGCACGTTGCTGCTCGACGATGCGATAGCGATTGAGAAACAGGTTGTCGGCATCAGCGGAGTGACTGCCGAGCAGTTGCCGCCGCCGCAAACGGTGAAGGCGAACAACGTCTCGCTCGATTCGATCCCGATGATCGGCACCACGTCATCGTTCCCCTCCGTGCGAGATTATCCGGTTGCCTTGGGGCGTTACTTTAATAATGATGAAGACGAACGTAAATCCAAAGTAGTGGTGTTGGGTTCGGGCTTGGCAAAAGATTTGTTTGGCGATGAAAGTCCGTTGGGGCAAACCGTGACGATTGGCACGACCAAGTTCACAGTGATGGGCGTGATGAGTCCTAAAGGCATGGTCGCCGATGTGGATTACGACGGGCGCGTGTATATGCCGATCTCCATTGTGATTCAAAAATATATGCCGACGACCACGCTCGGCGGTGATCGCGTGCGGACAATTTACATCAAAGCCGAGAGCCAAGAAAAAATTCCCAGCGCCATCGCGCAGATCACTTCGCTCATGGCAACGCGCCACGAAGTGCCGGTGAGCAAACCCGACTTCACTGTGCAAACGCAACAGGACATCATCGCCACGCAAGAAGCCACGACGGCGGCGTTCCGCGATCTGTTGGCGTGGGTGGCGGGCGTGTCGCTCGTCGTCGGCGGCATCGGCATTATGAACATCATGCTGGTCTCGGTGACCGAGCGCACACGCGAGATCGGTTTGCGTCAAGCGTTGGGCGCGAAACCTTCGGACGTGTTGCTGCAATTTTTAATCGAAGCGGTGATCTTAAGTTTGGTCGGCGGCATCGTCGGTGTGCTAAGCGGCGTGGGCGGATCGTATCTCTTTGGTTCGCTGGGTTCGATGAGAACGGCGATTGTGCCGCTCTCGATCCCGCTCGCTTTTGGCGCCGCCGCGGCAGTGGGAATTTTCTTCGGCTACTACCCGGCGACTCGCGCGGCGCAGTTGGACCCGATTGACGCGCTGAGGCGCGAATGAAAAAGCTAGCGTCACTACTCCGCCACAGTGCTATTGCGAATCAACGTCTTCAGCGTTTAGGGTTTAAAAGCAGACCGCTGAAAAACAAAAAAGAATCAGCGTTCATCTGCGCTAATCAGCGTCATCAGCGTTCAAAGGTTTAAAAGCAGAACGCGATGACGGCTGAACAGTTACAACTAAAAAAGGACTTACTAAAATGAAACCGCAAGAATTTGTCAGCGCGACGTTAGACACAACTTACGAAGGCGCATTGTCGGCACGCAATCAACTCGCGCTCGGCGCGATCAAACTCGATGGCACACCTAACGCCCTCAACGTTAAACAAGCCGCCGCATTGCTTCCATTATGGCAAGCGTTACGCAGTGCCAATCAAAGTGGTAATGCTCAAGCCGAAGTGACCGCGCTCTTGACTCAGATCGAGCAAACCATGACTCCGACTCAATTGCAGGCGATCAAAGCCATGAAGTTAACCCAAACCGAATTTCAAGATTGGGCGAAGGCTAACGGCATCACGTTGGGTAGCGGCGCAGAAGGCGGCATCCCCGGTGCTAGTGGTGGCGCGGGGTTATCGGCGAGTGAGAAGGCAACGCGGCAGGCAACTCGCGCCAGCAGCAGCGGCGCCAGCGCCTCCACCGCAGTAGTGGATGCAGTGATCAAATATCTTGGATCGATCAAGTGAGGAAAAAATGAAACGACAAACGTTACTTATTGTTTTAGTGATCGCAACCACAGTGCTGAGTGCCTGTGCGTCAACCTCTACGGTGACGCCGACACCCGCCTCGTTAGCCGCTGCTTACATCCAAACCGATTTCACCGATGCGGCGAGCGTGCGAAACCAACTGGCGTATGGCACGATCAAATTAGAAGGCACAACCAACGCCGTCACTTCAACCCAAGCCCAGACGTTGCTTCCATTGTGGCAAGCTGTTCTCAAATTGAGCGGCACATCGGAAGTGGCTACTGAAGAATTAACGGCTGTGCAGAATCAAATTACCGAAGCGATGTCGCCGACGCAGATGCAAACGATTGGGGCGATGAAGATCAGTAACGCCACGCTTTCAACTTTTTATGCAGAACGTGGCGTCACTTTGCCCACGCCTGCGCCTAACGTAACAAAAGTTTCGGGCGGCAGTAGCGGAGTCTCGCAAGCGGATAAAGAAGCAACGCGCAACGCCGCCACCGCGCTCGGCACGCCGATGAGCAGCAGCGGCGCCGGGCAAACGGCGAAGACGTTATTGTTTGAGGCGGTAGTGCAGTTGTTGACGACGCGGGCGAAGGGGTAAAGGTACTACTCAATTCTCTAAACACACGCAAGAGAAAACCGCGAAGACGCAAAGGGCGCAAAGTTTTTAATATTTTTCTTCGCGTTCTTCGCGCCTTCGCGGTGTGTTCTGATTTTGGCTGAGTAGTAACGGGTGAAGTCCTTCAATCTTTTGGAGTCACCCGCCACACCTCAAATGTTTCTTTGTCAAAGCCTTTCAGATTTGTTTCGACACATTCTGATTTCAAGTCGCGCACTATCTCTTGCACTTCCGAGTCGTCACGCACGGCAGAGGAGAGGATGATGTCGTTCCCCGATGAGAGTTCGACCAGACGCGAGGCGGCGTTGACCGTCGTGCCAAAATAATCGAGCCGCTCGTTAAGATTGACGGCGATGCACGATCCATAATGAATCCCGGCTTTGAGTTTGAGAGGGCGGGCAACGGAATCTTGCGACATAAGTTTTTTCTGGGCGTTGAAGATCGCGCGCAGAGCCGGGGCAGGGCGTTGAAAAACCGCCATCACCGCGTCGCCGATGGTCTTGACGATGGCGCCGCCTTCATCGGCGATTGCCTGTTTCAATACGTCAAAGTGATCCATCACCAAACGCGGGCGCGTCGCCGATCTCACGATAAAGTTGCGTGGACGATTTAAGATCGGTGAAGAGTATCGTCAAGTTGCCCACCGAAATTTGATCGCCCGGTCGTAAGGCTTCACTGGCAAACAGATCGCGGAAGGTCTGCAACGCCGTCACTTCGGCGGCGGTGGTGGATTGATCGCTCCAGGCGATCCGTTCCAGAATTAATAATTGTTCTTGCGTTGTGGCGTTTTCAAGATTCAGGGTGGGGGTGAGGGCGACGCGCAATTCGTTCCCCGCCCACCCTGAGTCAGAGGCTTTCACGCTCACGGCGGCATCCCCGTTTGCATCGGCGGCGAGCAGTTGTCCGCCGTTAAGTTCGAGCGCGCGGAGTCTGTATCGCCCTTTCTCCAACGGCAGAGTCAAGGCGCGCGCGGATCGCGGCGCGATCAATTGTTGGGCGATGATGTGTGGAGTTGTTTGCGGACCCGCCACGCAAAACTCGCTGACCTCAATGGATCGAATGGCGGGGTTAGGATGAAACGTTAATTCAACCGAACTCTCGAAGTTGGCGTAAAAATCTATGTTGCAGGTGTCGCAGTGCACCGGCATTCGTAGATCGCTCAACGTTTCATTTTTTTGTTTTGCGCCGCGACACATCGGGCATAACACATCCCACTGCAAGTTGAGCAAACCGGCGCGTGTGGCGCGCAAAAAAAGTTCCAGCACCGCGCGGCGCGGCGCGTTCCAATAATCGGCGAGGGCGTACGGGCGGATGCGCGCCAATGCCATCGCGTCGCCGCGCTCCAGCGTTTCGATCAAACGATCCACGAGCGCGCGATCTGCGCCTTGAGTTAATAAGCGCTCTCGACCTGTTTGCAATCGCTCGCGCCCGCCCGGCGCAAATTCTACTTGCGATGGAAATTCAATTGGCAGACGTTGCAGCGAGGCAAGTTTGTCGTAGTGGCGGAAGATCGTTTCAAATTGCCGCCGACTCAAAATACCGATCTGGATCGGCGTGCTGATTGCCCCCAAGATATTTTTTGGCTTGACCCACACCTGATAGATCAATCGCGTGCCGCCGTCTTCGGGAATGAGCTCTGCCGACATGCGGAAGGTGTCGAGGGGTCCGCTTAAATAGCGGCGCACGACTCCGAAGCGATGCGGACGAATCCATTCAAACGGTTCCTCTTCGTATTCCAACTGCGTGCCAAGCGTCGTCAATTGCAATCGCCGTTTGGCGTTGGCGAGTCGATCCCCTTTGCCGAGTCGATTCTCCAACGACGGCAATCCGGCGTCACGGTTGAAGTGATTCGTATCGGCGACCCACGCCCATAATGATTCGGGAGTTGATTTAAATTTCCATTCCCAGCGATAGTGAAGTTCTTTGAATGACATAGAATATTGTGACTACTCAGCCGCCGAATTATCTTCAACGGATTATGGAAACGGATAAGCGGATGCGTTCCGCTTTTATCCGTTTATCCGCTTTGCGAAGCATCCGTTGAAGATGTGGGTGAGCATCCGCTTAACATCAATGACGTAATTCTAAACGGGTTGATCATGGAGCAAGTTTAAAATCCTGTGAAGATGTAGAATTGTCTCATGAGTTTCATCCGCACGTCATCCCTCATCGATCACGTCATCGCCGTGATCACCCTTTCACTCGTCACTTTCCTCTTTTATCTTTTGGATGCCGCGCTTAACACCAACGTCGTCGCGCTCCTCTACCTTTTGCCTATCGGTCTCATCGCTTGGCGTTTTGGATTCGGCGCGGGCGTGGTCAGTTCCATGCTCGCCTTCTTCGCCCTCAACTTTTTTTTCATCACACCGCGTTTCACTTTTCACGTTTCGCAATGGCAAGATTGGATCGTGTTGTTTGTCCTCCTGCTCGAATCCTCAAGCATCAGCTATTGGGTCAACCGCGCGCAAACGAGTCTGGACGAAGCGCGCGCCCGCGAACGCGAAACGACGCACCTCTACGAACTGAGCATCTCGCTTGCCGGTTTGCGTTCCGAAGAAGACATCGCCTTCGCCATCGCCGGGCATCTTAAAGATATTTTTGAAGCGGGCATGGTTGAGGTGTTGACTTTTACCGCGCCGCACAGAACGGTGAAGACCTACCGGATTCCAAAAGGTGACGCCGCCACTGCCGCACAACCCTCTCATTCGGTTCAGCTCGCCACCCCGCGCGGGCAATTGGGCGAGATCCGGCTGTGGCAATTGAGTTCGCCCCTTCAACCCAAAGACGATCAACTATTCAACGCATTTGCCAGCATCAGCGCGCTTGCCTTGGAGCGTGTCACACTGGCGCAAGCAGACGCGCGCGGGAAAATTCTCGAAGAGAGTGATCGACTCAAATCGGCGTTGCTCTCTTCCGTCTCACACGAACTTCGCACGCCGCTTGCCACCATCAAAGCCGCCTCCACCGGTTTGCGAAGCGGCGAAGTGGAATGGGGATCCCCTGCCAGCCAAGAACTGATCGCCGCGATTGACGAAGAGACCGATCAACTGAATCGGTTGGTAGGCAACTTGCTGGATATGTCGCGCATCGAATCGGGCGCGTTGAAACCCAACAAACAATGGGATACGCTTTCGGATATTGTCAACGCCGTGTTGTCGCATAATCGCCGCGCGCTAGAGAACCATG
>JACRLA010000153.1 GCA_016215145.1 Chloroflexota bacterium | reverse complement strand
TCAATCAAGTAGCGCGTGGGCCAATAGCTTTGGCGATAGGCGCTCCAGATCGTGCCGTTGTTATCCATGACGACGGGGTACTTGATTCCATAATCTTGCGTCGCCTTCACCACGTTGTTGTAGTCGTGTTCGTAATTAAATTCTGGATAATGCACACCGATCACGGTGAAACCGTCACCGTTATATTTGCTGTACCATTCCTTCACCGAAGGAATCACATTGCGGCAATTAATTCAGCCAAACGTCCAGAACTCCACTAATATAACTTTACCGCGCAACGCGGAAAGTGTCAGAGGCACATCAGTGTTGATCCAAGGTTGACTGTTGAAATCGGCGGCGGGACCCAGATCGGGCAAGTTGCTTTTAACGGTCATCTACTTGTTGGGCTCCGAAGGGTTGAGGGCAGTTGGCGGCATCCCCACAACAGTGCAGGAGGAGATCGCTAAACAAATTCCAAAAAGAAATTTTAAACGCTTCGCCATAAACTCTCCTTTCACGTCAGAAATTACGCACACGTAACTGCTTACGTCATTGCGAGTGTTCTTTACGAAGCAATCCCGGTCACGTCGCAAGATTGCTTCGTCGCAAAGAACGCTCCTCGCAATGACGCTGACGTGTTTTGCGTAAGTCAAGCACGTTGTATGATACAGAGAGTGCCTTACAATTCTATTACAGGCGTTAGCGATGTGTAAGGATTGAACGTTAGAATTTTTAAAAAGGATTCACGATGGGCGAACAAAAAATTTTAGTGGTTGAAGATGAACCGAGCATCGGCGAAGTAGTGAGCTTGTATTTGAAGCGCGCCGGTTTCGGTGTGACGTTAGCGGGCGATGGCTTAGCCGCGCTCGATGCGTTTAAACAAACGCCGCCCGATCTGGTAGTCGTGGATGTGATGCTGCCCAAGATGGACGGCTACGAATTGACTCGCCGCTTGCGAGTGTGGAGCGATGTGCCGATCATTATGCTCACGGCGCGCAAGGAGGAAGCAGATCGAATCGCCGGACTGGATATGGGCGCAGACGATTACGTGGTGAAACCGTTCAGCCCGCAAGAGTTGGTGAGCCGAGTGAAAGCAGTGTTGAGACGCACACACGGCACGGTGCAAGAGAGCTACGAAGAATCCATAGTGTTCGGCGAAATGAAGATCGATCCGCGCACACGATTAGCGACGATTGATGGAAAAGAAAAATCGTTGACCGCAAAAGAATTTGAACTGCTGTGGTTGTTGGCGCGGCATCCACGTCAGGTGTTCACCCGCGATCAATTATTGGAGCGCGTGTGGGACACGGAATACGTTGACCCCAGCACAGTGACGGTCCACATCCGCCGCTTGCGTGAGAAGATCGAAAGCGATCCCTCCAAGCCCAGACATGTTATGACGGCCTGGGGCGTAGGATATAAGTTTGAGCCCTGACGGGAAAATCCCAAATCCCAATTTCCAAAATCCCAAGAGCAAACTTCAAACTCCAAATTTCAAACTTAGAACTTAGAACTTCCAACTTAGAACTTTATATGACTCTCTCCCGCCCCCTCCCCCTCTTCTTCCGCTTCATCGGCGGAATGATCGTCGCCACAGTCGTCGGCTTGATCGCTTTCATGGTCATCATGAATCCGCCCATGAAGGAGCTCGGCTTGATGGCGCTGTTCTTGGCGATCACGGCTCTGATCTCGATTGGCGCAAGTTACGTCGCCTATCGCTTGCGATGGATTCAACGCTCGCCGCGAATCAAATGGACAATCATCGGCAGTTACGCTCTCTCCAGTTTGCTCACCTTCCTCAACGTGTGGTTCACGGCGCAACTCATGTTCGCCAGTAGTCACGATCTATTGTTGGCAATTGTTCTTCTGGTATTCGCCGGATGTATCGCTTGGGCGTTTGCTTATTTTTTCTCCGAAGCACTCACAACACGATTAACAAATGTTTGTCTCACCGCCGAGAGCATTGCTCGTGGCGATCTCACCGCGCGCGCCTCTACCGACGGCAGTGACGAAGTCGCCGAACTCGCCCGCACGTTTAATCAAATGGCAGCGCAGCTCGAAAGCGCGGCAAAGCAACAACGCGAACTCGAAGAGATGCGGCGCGATCTCATCGCCTGGGTCAGTCACGATCTCCGCACGCCGCTCACTTCGGTGCGGGCAATGGTCGAGGCGCTCGCCGATGGCATGGTGGATGATCCTGCCACCACGCAGCGTTACCTTCGCACCGCCAAGCGCGACATCGCCTCACTTTCAATTTTGATTGACGATCTTTTTCAGATGGCGCAAATTGATGCCGGTGGATTAAAATTAAATCGCGCGCCCACTTCACTCTCGGATTTAATTTCCGATGCGATAGAAAGTTTTTCGGAAAGAGCCAAACAACACGGGGTCGCCGTCAACGGCAGTGCCGCCAACAACCTGGATGTAGCCGACATTGACGCGCAGCTCATTGCCCGCGTGATAGCCAATCTCGTGGATAATGCCATTCGCCACACCCCGCACGGCGGCAGCGTCAGCGTGATCGCCACCCGAAGCCAAGACGGCGTCACCGTAGAAGTGCGTGACACAGGCGAAGGCTTGAAGAGCGAAGATTTGCTTTACGTATTTGATCAGTTTTATCGCGGCGAAAAATCGCGCAGCCGCGCCACTGGCGGTGCGGGGTTAGGCTTGGCAATCGCCAAAGGAATCATCGAAGCGCATGGCGGCAAGATCGGCGTAGAGAATTTAGATCGTGGAGCGAGATTCTTTTTCACCATACCGACATAGAGACGAGTTCCAACCGTAGAGACGACCCGGTGGGTCGTCTCCCTCCGAGACGTTCCAACCGTAGAGACGACCCGGTGGGTCGTCTCCCTCCGAGACGTTCCAACGGAACGTCTCTACGTTAAAGGAAAAGACCATGAACCACAAACATTTCATCACCCACATATTAATCGCCTTCGCCATTGGATCATGTTCGGTGTTGCTGCCCACCGCCGCGCCACCGCAGGCGACTCAAGCAAAAACAACGCAAGCGGCTGCGCCGACATCGGCGGCATCACAGGGGAGTTGGAACGCGGTCATCGGACTCGTCAGCCCGGGAGTGGCAACCATCGGCAAGACCAGCATGACCTCATCATCAAAATTTGAAGTGCAATGGAACTTGCCAAATCAAACGGTGGATCATTTTGAGATCATCGCCAGCGATGGAAAATCGAAAGTGACGATGAACGCTAAAGGCACAGAGAAAACCGCCACGCTTACCGCGCTCAAGTCTGCCACAAAATATGCGGTGACGATGAAAGCCTGTTTGGATGTGAAGTGCGAAAAATTTTTGGCGAGCGACAAAACGGCAGAAGGCAAAACGTCGGAAGAGGTTTGGCAGGTGCAGGGCAAAGGCACAACATATCAGACGGCAACAAAACTTGTAGACGACGGCAACACGAAGGCCTATCCGATTGTGTACGGTGATTGGGCAGGAAAAGATTTAGCCGGAAAGATTCAACTTTATTACGATCCAATCAATAGCAACGAGAAGGGCGCGAAGATCGGCACGATGATCGTCTCGAAAATAGATGCCCTTGCTTCGATCATGCCGTTGAAAAGTTTGTCGGGCTTCGGATTGATCAGCTATTGCCGACCTCAACCCGGAGGGCAACCCAAGCCGCCTCAACCCGGCACACCGGGTCAACCCTCACAACCTCAACCGCCGCAAAAGACAACGTGCGAAGGCACAAGTTCGGCGGCGAGAGTCGCCACGTTTCAAGCAATTCCATTGGGCGACAAGTTGGGCGCGAAGGTGAGATTCTTTTTTGAAGGCGAAGGCACAGACGGCAAGACGCGCGTGATGTACATTGACAGCAAAGATGGTTACGTGGGTCGTGATTTTAATTCGGGCAGCAGCACGGTGTGTTCAACCGCCGCCGATTATTCTAAAGGCGGCGGCTGCGAGCCAACGGTGATCTTGGGCATTGAGGGCGATGCGACGTATGGCAATAAAAATATTAAAGCCGTGCGTCAATTTAAGATCGGCTACCCAACGATGAACGATTGGCGCTGGGATGGCGCGAGTGGATCGTTTATGTTCATCACCATTGACGTGCCGACAACGTGCAGCAAATATATGATGACATCCGGTTACGCTGTGTGGGATGGCAAAGAGTGGAAGGTGCAATACGACGCGAATGGCTGCCCCAAATTATTTCAGGCGGTGCAAGCGCCCATGCCAATGCACATCGGCGGCACGCGCTACAAAATGTACTTCAATAACAACGCCATGCAGCCTGGCGGGGCGCCCGGTGGCGGCGTCCCTTCGGCAACCTCACTCGACGAGAAACCGATGAAGGTGATCTACGCCGATGCCTCGCTCACGGGCGATCCGAACGTTGTAGATTATGAAGATTGGGAAACGATAGAGCAGGCGCACGAGATCACATATATGTGGTCAGATGGAAGTGTGCTGGGCATGAAAGACGAAAGCCATCTCGACGATTACGCCATCTTCACCCCAAACAATAATTTAGATTTTCAAGTGATGTATAGCAATATGTCGTTGAGCGATATTAAACCCGGCACAAACTTCGAGCCGCCGTTTATTGGCGTGGTGTTGTTGATGAATCCGTAGCAATGCACTATACTTGCCTTCGGTCACGAGACCACAGGCGGATAACGTCAACTTCATCGCTCACTCGATCAAGAAATACAGTTCCGTCTTTCACCTGCAACACCCAAGTTCAAGGAGAACTCAAATGAATATCTATGTTGGTAACTTGCCGCGCAAAACCAGTGAGACGGAACTGCGTGAGGCATTTGTGCCTTTTGGCGAAGTCACTTCGGCTTCGATCATTATGGACAAGATGAGCGGCGAGTCGCGCGGGTTCGGCTTCGTCGAGATGCCGAATAAGACCGAAGCGCTGGCGGCGATTCAAGCGATGAACGGCAAAGAAATGGATGGCCGCACCCTGACCGTTAACGAAGCCCGACCCAAAGAGGATCGCGGCGGCGGATTCCGCGGTGGCAGCCGAGGCGGACCTGGCGGCGGCTCTGGTGGACCCGGCGGCGGGCGCGGCGGACCCGGCGGAAACTTCCAACGTGATCGCAATCGTCGCTCACGCGGCGGCGGCAAGCGATACTAAAACAAAAAAACCCCGATCAAAAATTGATCGGGGTTTTTTATTATCTTGCCAAAAACACCGAGTGTCTTAAAGACACTCGGTGTTTGAGATTCTATCTTCGATACTCTTCAATCTTCACAAACTCCTTCGCCCCCTCTGCCTGCTTTACCAAATTTCCAATCGGATTAAAGCCTATGGTCATGCGATCACCGCGCGGCGACATGACAATTGCCATACCCAAGACGTTGCCCGTGTGTTGACTCATCACAGGCGAACCGCTCATCATGCCCGGGTCAAACCATTCGTCGAACACGACCCAAAACCCTTGCGCCTCAACATCAAACACCGTGCCTTGTAGTTCACGACGATTGCCTTGATCGTCACCCAAGCCGCTAAACAAACTCACGCGCTCACCCGGTTGCGGTGTGCCGCGCGCATCAGGCGCGAGAACATAATTGGAATGAGCCGATCCGTTGAGGCGCAGTAAAACGTAATCCACGCTGAGATCAAAGGTGGTGCGGGCGACTCCCGCGCTGCCATGCAACGTATCCGAATCGATCACCGCGTTGCCGCTGCTCGGCAGAAGGAAAGCAATCTTCGACAAACGGTTTCCTTGTTCACCCAAATCAATCAAACTGTGCGCCGTCGTCACGCCGATGACATCTCCGCTGTTCAACTTAATTAAAAATCCACTGCCGCGCAATTCACGCGAACCATCTTTGTAGATCACCCACTCCTGCAAACCCACGTTGCCGTTCGGGATCGATCCGCGCGGCGCGGTGATCGTCGGCGGGGGCGGAGTCGAGTCGAGCGGGCGCGTGATCCACAGTGAAACGCCGCGCAGCAAAATTTCACTCGGCAGCATCACCAGCACAGCCAGCAGGATGCCGATCACTGCAAAAATTATGATGAGAGAGCGGGTGATGAATTGCATGTTGATCTTCATCGCCGCTCCCACGTCTGCGCCACGATCAGACTCCACGTCAAAACGATCAACGCCCATAGCTGATTGACTCGAAAACTGAAGAAGAGCTGACTGTCGCCGCGAAAGGCTTCAAGAAAAAGTGTCGCCGCCGCGAGCAGCGCCACCACGATCCACAAGGTGACGCCGTCACCCGCGCGCGGCAGCCGCCACCAAACCAGCAACGCCGCCAGCGCGGCGATCAATTCATAGACTTGCGACGGATGTCGCCACTCTTCCCACAAAAAAATACTCCACGCCAGTTTAGCCGGTGCGCCGAAGGCGTCGCCACTGGCGAGATGAGCTAAGGCGATGGCAATTGCCATCACTGCCACCATCGGCGCAAACGAGTCGAGCGTGAGTCGTAAATTCATTTTGCGCCGCTGCATATAAACCCACATCGCCAGAAGCGCGATCAAGAATCCTTCAACAGCAGAAAGCGTGGAGGGGTTAGGAGAGAAAAGCGAAAGCGGATCGGCGGCATACACGGCGGGATAACGGGCGACGTACGACAACCTTGCGCCCGCGAGTCCGGCGATGATCCCCGTAAATGCAAGGTTGTAGATCGTCTCGGGGTCTTGATTGAGTCGTTTCGCTTCGCGTTCAGCAAGCGAGAGTCCAATCCACAAACCGAGCAGCAACATTAAGCCCGGCGTTTGAATAGCGAGGGGACCAAGTTGGAGGATGGGGAACATAGGTGGCTTATGGCTTATCGCTTATGGCGAATGGCAATGTGCGATACGCTATCTGCTATCCGCTATCCGCCATCCGCTATCGGCTATTTACCATCCGCTAACAGCGACTCGACTTGCGTTTGCAGCGTCGCTTCGCTCATGGGACCACCGATGATCACGGTGCGGATGATGCCGCGTTTATCAATGAAGAAGGTGCTGGGCAAGGCGCGAAGCAAGTAACGACGGCTAACCGCGCCATCCGGATCGAGCAAGAGAGTGAAAGAGAGATTCAAATCGCGCGCGAAGAGTCGGGCGTCACGCTCGTCATCTTGAAAGGTGCTGTTGACGGCAAAGACTTCGAGTCCGCGATGGCGATTGGCTTCGTATACTTTTTTCAGGGCGGGCATCTCGGCGCGGCACGGTCCGCACCAACTCGCCCACAGGTTGACGATGACGACTCTGCCGCGTTGTGATGAAAGCGTTTTTGATTCACCGTCGAAGGTGGTTAAGGTGAAATCGGGAGCAGGGAAGTTCTCGCGCGGCGCGGGGATGCGATCTGCATCAAGCGTGGGGGTCGGCACGCGAGAGAACCCAACCCAAGAGGCGCCCAGCATCAAGAGCAGAAAAGTGAATACCCGCCAATGAGATGAAGACAATACGATCATCACGACCTCATGATATTTATCAGTAGATGTTATCGAGAATAACATTTTGTAGAGACGTTGCATTGCAACGTCTCTACTCTCTACGTTATAATGATTCAAGTGTAAAGAATTATAGTCCAATGACATCAGCAAAGGACACGCCCCCCAGCCCGCTTCAGTTGGCACGATTTTCAATTCCGAGTCGCGCTCCAAATACACTGCGCCGCCCGCGCCTGATAGATTTCCTTCACGAGAATATCCACCGCAAAGTCATCTTCGTTGCCGCTGCCGCCGGTTACGGCAAAACAGCCTTGCTGTCAGATTTTGTGCTTGAGGTGGAGTCGCCGGTTGTGTGGTGCCAACTCGACGAGACAGATCGTGACGCCACCACTCTCGCCGAAGACACCGTCGCAGCCGTGCGTCATCTTCGCGCCGATTTTCAATCCATCGTCCCATCGCTCACCGCCCAACGCGGCGCGGAGGCTGTTGCTCTCGCTTCCGCTTTGGCGCGCGACATTGCCTCTGCTTTCGACGATTATGTGATTCTGGTGTTAGATAATTTTCATCTGGTGCAAGATTCGGAAGAGGCGATGAGGTTCATGGACGCCTTTGTGCCAGAACTACCGGAACAGATTCACTTGTTGATCGCCGGACGCGCCATCCCCGATTCGCCAGCCTTCACTCATTTGGCAATCACCGATCAAATCGCCGGTATTGACGAAGACTATTTGCGCTTCACGCCGGAGGAAGTGCAAGCGTTACTTCAACAACGTCACAATCTTGAAATGCCGCGCCTTGCCGCCGAAGAACTCACGGCGAACACCGAAGGCTGGATCACGGCGATCTTGATGAGCACCTATTCGATGTGGCGCGGCATGACGGCAAGCGCGGCGCAAGCGCGGCAATCTGAATCGGTCTACGGTTTTCTGGCGGAAGAAGTGCTGGAGCAACAGCCACCGCCGATGAAAACATTTTTGCTCGAGTCGTCGGTGCTGCCGGATATGGATGTGGAAATTTGCAACGAGGTGTTAGAGCGCACCGACAGCGAACATTTTTTAAAACAGGCGGAAGAACGCCATTTGTTCGTCAACACCGTGGGGGAGGAGTTTCGGGCGTATCAGTATCACAACCTCTTTCGCGATTTTCTGAGTGACAAACTGCGATCTCAAGACCCCAAGCGTTTAGCCGCTATCCGAAAACGCGCCGCCCATTGGTATTACACACAGGGCATGATCGAAGCGGCAGTGACTTTTTATGTGATGGCAGGATGCGTAGAGCAAGCAACACAAATTATTGAAACCCAAGCGGCGAAGATGTACACCACCGGACGTTATGCGACATTGAATCATTGGGCTGAACATCTGGGGCAAGATATATCTAACGCGCCTCATCTCAACCTGATGCTTGCCATCGCCAACACAGATCGCGGGCGGCTTGACGCAGCCGAGGAGCGATTGAAACTCGCCCAGATCGGATTTGAGCGCAATGCAAACAGCCACGGTTGTTTGGAAGTGCAGATACACCAAAGTTTCGTCTGGTATCGGCGCGGGAAGTTTGAGCAAGGACTTGAACTTGCGAATGATGGATTGCAAAAAGCGGCTGAACTGAAACGTGACGATCTTGCAGGGCGAATAAAAGAGACTATGGGGTTGTGTCTTTTCCGGCTAGAAAAATTACCTGAGGCCGAAAAGCAGTTGCGTGAATTCGCAGAGATCGTAGAACGGCTACAAAAGAATTACGATCTTGCTTCTGCGCTTAACAATTTATCATTGGTATTGAATGCACAAGGCAAAAGCGAAGAGGCGCAAAGAACGCAACAACGGGCATTAGAGTTATGGCGTGAACAAAACGCCGCCTCACCTCTTGCTCATATCCTCAACAACATCGGCTGGAATTTGCACTTATTGGGGCAGCACGAATCGGCTTTGGCAACGTACGGTGAAGCGTTGGAGTGGGCAAGACGCGGCGGCAACATGCGAGCGGAGATCGGCATACTCAACGGACAATCAGAGATTTGGATTGATCTCGGTGATTATGAATTGGCTTACACTCTGGCTAACTTGGCGATACAAAAATCGGAGCGGGTTGCTGAAGCGGCGATCAAAGCCTATCTCTATCGCGGCATAGCTCGCTTGGATCGTTTGCACAAGAAGTGGGATGCCGCGCTGGAGTGGATTGAGCAGGCAAAATCTCTGCTTGCAAAAAACACTGTTGGATCGGCAAACGTTGAAAGCTTGCGTGGGATGATCTGGGTGGAACGAGGAGAGATCGAAAAAGGGCACGCGATACTGGTTCGCGCCTGTGACGATCTGGAGCGATCTCATTCACTGATCGATCTGGCGCAGGCATATTTATTCCGCGCCTGCGCCGAGTTCCGCAGGGGCAATAAAGGTGACGCGATTCAAACGCTAACGCGCGCGTTGGCGGCGTCACAGGAATCGGGTTACGATCAAATGTTGATCGGCGAAGTGAATCAAACGCGCGATCTATTCGAGGCGTTTGTCGATCATCCCGAAATAGGTTCACGCCTCAAGGCGTTAATCACCCGCGCCGAAGGGACAAAGGCGATCCTCAAAAAAGTACGGCAAACAGAAAGCACGCAACCTGCGATGAACAAGAAGACACGAAAGTTAAATATTGAAGTTCGGGCGCTCGGGCAGAGTTGTGTTTATAAGAATGGCGCAGAGATCACCAAGGCGATGTGGAGGTCACAAAAAACGCGGGAGCTGTTCCTTTTTTTGATAGATCGGGCTCCCCTATCGCGCGAAACAATTTTGGAGATATTTTGGGGGGATAAATCTACAGCGCAAGCGGTAAACAATTTAAATCAAACTCTTTTTTGGCTGAGACGGGCGCTTGGGCAAGAGGCGGTCATTTTAGAAAATAATGAGTGTCGCCTGTCACCCGATATTATTATCACTTGCGATGCCGCACTGTTTGAATCGACAGCGAAAGCTGCGTTGACCATGCCTCAGGGCGACTTGCGGCGGCTCGAACCTTTAGCGGCGGCGATTGAGATTTATAGCGGTGAGTATTTGGCTGACGTTGCCGTAGAGTGGGCAGCGGAGAGACGGGAATCGTTAAGCGAGTTGTTTATCAACGTAGCATGTGCTTATACGGATGAGCTGATGGGCTTAACTCGTTACGCCGAAACGCGCGAGGTTTTAAACAAAGCCTTGAAGATAGAGCGGCTGCGCGACGATTTACACCGACGGATGCTAATCTGTTTACACAAGATGGGACGCCGCCACGAAGTGGTTAACCATTACCTCAAGTATTGCGATCTCTACCGCACCGAACTCGGTCTTCCACCCGCCCCTGAAATACAAACGTTGTATTCCCGACTGATTTAAGTTTGAGATTTCCGAAGTCTCGGAGACTTCGGAAATCTGGGCCCGACATCGCTCTGACCAAACAAGCGAACTCCTGGCGAGTTCGCTTGTTTTTACTGTTAACAACTTTGTTAATATGAAATTGTGTATGTTAGGGCAACTTAATTTTCTGAAGGAGATTTGCCCAATGTATGCTTACTCTCAACTCCAATGGAACGTTTCCAACAAACTGCTCTGTCTTACCGCTCATCCTTGGGCAGTAAAAGTAATCCTCACCATTGTGCCATTTGCGTTGGCATTGGGCGCAGCGCTGTTGACGGCAAACGCCGTCCATGCTTGCCCCCTTGATAGTTGCTCAGTTGGCGGCGGGTAAAACTCCCAACAACGTTTTCGTTGTCGTCGTACATTCGGCGAGACCCGCCGGGTGTTGTCTAAGATCGGGAGACTGAACATGTCCACCAAAAAATTGCACCGCATCGTCGGCAAGGCGATCGTGAGCGAAAAGTTCCGCGAGGGCATCCTCAACGGCAAACGCGCCGAGTTGATGCAGCAATTCAATCTCGAAGCAGAGGAGTTCGGCGCGATGATGTCCATCCGGGCGAATACGTTGTCCGATTTCGCTCGCGGCGTTAACACCATTCTCGCCAGACAAGATAGTCGCTAAAGACTCAATGATTGAAACCATCGATCTCTCTCAACGCAATATCGCCCTGAGCCATCGCGTGGAAGAAAAAACCCAGCAGAG
>JACRLA010000152.1 GCA_016215145.1 Chloroflexota bacterium | reverse complement strand
GGGCAAGGCACGGGTTTCGAGTATATGGTTCCCGATTGGTTGAAGCACGAAGCCTACGATGTTAAAGTGATCAACAACGTCATCCACGATACGCAGGGCGCGGCTGTGGGCGTGAACGGCGGCTACAACATTTTGATCGCGCACAATACAATGTTTCGTGTGGGCAAGCTCAGCCATGTGTTGGAAGTTGTTTTCGGTTTCCGCAGTTGTGACGGCGACGTTAAACGTTGCGCCGAAAATTTGTCGAAGGGCGGTTGGGGGACGAGCAACGTGGGCGGCGATGGCGAGCCGATACCGGATCGCAACGTGTTTATTTACAACAATGTGATCTACAACCCGACGGGCTATCAGAGTCAGTGGCAGCATCTGGCGATCTACGGCGGGCGTAAACCTTCGCCCAACTCTAACATTCCATCGCCCGCGCTGACGGATGTTAATTTGCAGATTCGCGGCAACGTGATCTGGAATGGACCGAAAGATCATTCGCTCGGAATCGAAGACGGTGATCAAGGATGCCAGCCGACAAACCCAACTTGCAACGCGACTCAACTTCGCGCCGACAACGCCATCAATACCCTGCAACCGCAGTTCGCCGATTTTGCCAAAGGCGATCTGCATCCTGCCGGAAATTTGTTGACGGCAAAAGTTTTCAGCATCCCGATCTTTGCGTGGGATCAGAACGTGCCAGCCGGTGATTTGAGCAACGAAGTGAAAGCGGATCGCGATGGCAAGGCGCGGACGACTCCTGTGGCAGGAGCGTATACCAAGTGATGCCGCCTCTACTTTTTCATAACACGTTGTGCGTGGTGCGCGGCGGCGGCGATCTGGCGACGGGCGTTGTTCATCGTTTGCATCACGCCGGTTTCCCCGTCATTGTTCTCGAACTGGATCAACCGCGTGTGGTGCGGCGCATGGTCTCTGTGGCGCAAGCGATTTATGATGGCGCGATCACGATTGATCGCCTCAACGCGCTCCACTATGACTCCTTTGCGGCTGCCGTCATCGCGCGTAGCGGCGATATTCCTGTGGTAACCGATCCCGACGGCGACTCACTCTCCACTCTTCAACCTCAAATCTTAATTGACGCTCGAATGTGCAAGCAGCCTCTCGATACAAAAATTGATTCGGCGCAGTTTGTCGTGGGCTTGGGTCCCGGCTTTGAGGCGGGCGTTCATTGTCATGCGGTGATAGAAACGAATCGCGGGCACGATCTGGGGCGGGTGATATGGAAAGGCGCGGCGCAAGCCGATACGGGTAAACCGGAATCGGTGATGGGCTTTGAGGGAGATCGTGTTTTGCGCGCGCCCGTCGCGGGTGTGTTGTGCGCCCAAAAAGAAATTGGCGATCTGGTTCGTAAAGATGAAGTGATTGCCACGGTAGAGGGGCAGAAAATTATCGCGCCCTTCGACGGCGCGTTGCGCGGTTTGATTCACGACGGCATCTCGGTTAATGCCAATGAAAAAGTTGGCGATCTCGATCCGCGTAATGACTCGCGCTATTGCTTCACCATCTCTGATAAGTCGTTAGCCGTTGGCGGCGGGGTTGTTGAGGCGGTGTTGTCGAGTGGGTTGTTGCGTGATATGTGATACGTGATGTGTGAAGTGCGATACGCCATCTGCGATATGCGATACGCCGTCTGCGACATGCTATGAATCTTTCTCACGCTCTGCGCCTTACGCCTCACGACGTCGTTGCTTTTGTGGGGGCAGGCGGCAAGACGACGACGATGTTCCGTCTTGCCAATGAAATTGTTCAAGCGGGCGGGCGCGTTATTACTACTACCACCACACGACTCGGTCTCGATCAACTTTCTCTTGCTCCCGTTCACGTCCAACTTCACCCACTCCCCGAAGGTTCAGAACCTTCGGGAAGTTTTGATGAACTTCATCGCGCCTTAGAAAAATCGAAGCATGTTCTATTCACGGGCGAGATCGATCACGTTGAAAAGAAAGTGCGCGGCGTTTCGTTAAAAGACTTCGGAAGTCTTAGAGACTTCCGAAGTCTGGTGTTAATCGAAGCCGACGGTTCCAAACAACTCCCCTTCAAAGCCCCCGCCGAACACGAGCCGGTGATTCCAGATTTTGCAACGCAGGTTGTTGTGGTGGTGGGCGTTGATGCGCTTGGCAAACCTTTAACGAATGAATACGTGCATCGCCCGGAGATCGTGGCTCGCCTCGCGCAGACTCGTGTAGGCTCAATAATTAATTCTGAGATTATCGCTAAAGTTTTAACGCATCCAGACGGCGGGTTTAAAAATGTTCCGCCAAGCGCGCGAGTGAGCGTGTTGATTAATAAAGTAGAGAGTGATGAGCAGTTGAAGGCGGCGCGAGAGATCGCAGACCAAACCCTAAGGGTCTTGCGAAGCACCCCGCAGCGAAGCGGAGTGGGTGAGACCCTTAGGGTTTTGATCGGTGCGGCGAATCAAAACGATCCTATTAAAGAAGTTTGGTCGCGTGTGACCTGCGCCGTTCTGGCGGCTGGCGAATCGAAACGGATGGGTTCACCAAAACAGTTATTGAAGTGGAAAGATAAAACAATGCTGGGTCACATTGTGGATGTGGCGTTGGGATCAGAATCAAGTGAGACGTTAGTGATCGTCGGCGCGGAGGCAGAGAAGGTGAGGCAGGTGATTCCGCCGCGCGCGCGCACCGTGTTCAATGCGCGGTATCAAGCCGGACAAAGTGAATCGGTTAAAGCGGCGGTGGCGGCACTCCAAACAGCGTCGCCTGATTCTGAAGCCAGCATCTTTTTATTAACCGATCAACCAAATATCACACCACAGGTTATCAACGCGCTGATCCAAAAATGGCGCGAGACCCTTGTGCCGATTGTGTGTACGCGCGTCAACGGTAAACGCGCCAACCCCGTTTTGTTTGATCGCAGTGTGTGGCATGAGCTAAACGAATTGACAGGCGATACAGGCGGGCGAGCAATTTTTGATCGCCACGAGATCGTTTATGTGGATTGGGACGATTCGATTTTGGGCGAAGCCGACACACCGGAGGATTACGAAAGGTTGATATGCACATCCCCACTCTAACTCAAGCCCGCGCTTATCTCGACGAGGCGAATCGACTCAACCCGGGTCCTTGGCATTCTCATTCACTCTACGTTGCTGAAGGGGCGAAGTTGATCGCAACACGCCACTCCGATCTTGATCCTGATGCCGCATTCGTTCTGGGTATGTTGCACGACATCGGGCGGCGGTGCGGCGTGACCAGTATGCGCCATGTGATTGATGGCTATAACTTTTTGCGCGATGAAGGATACGCCGACTCGGCGCGTATTTGTATGACCCACTCCTTCCCGATTAAAGATACGCAGATGATCTTTGGCGCGTGGGATTGCTCGAAAGATGAATTGAAGTTTGTGGACGATTACCTTGCGAACATAGAATACAATGATTATGATCGCTTGCTTCAACTGTGCGACACGATTGCTTTGCCCTCCGGCTTCTGCCTGATGGAAAAACGTTTTATTGATGTGGCGCTGCGTTACGGCGTGAGCGAACACATCGTGCCGAAGTGGCAGAAGTATCTTGACTTGCAAACTTATTTTTCGGAGAAGATCGGCAGGTCTATTTACGAAGTGTTGCCGAAGGTGGTGGAGAATACGTTTCGGTTTTAATGGCCATCCACTAATTACTGTTCTGTGTCGGGGCGATTTTTCTTTGCGTCAGCACCGCATCCACAATCAAACGCCCGTCATATTTTTCGGTGAGCAAATTGTAATCGGTGCAGGTGACGAGCAGGATGCGATCTTTTTTGCGTTGAAAAAGTTTCACCGCCTCGTTAGGTTTTACTTGGATGAGAGTCTCTACTGCGTAAACAAAATCCACGCCGCCCATGTTATTTTTTTCGTTTGGTTTATTGAAACAAAAAACCTGCTCTGTGATCGGTGAACAGGTTTCTTTGTTGAGCGGGTGATGGGACTCGAACCCACGATATCTTGCTTGGGAAGCAAGCGTTCTACCACTGAACTACACCCGCATTTCGCGCATTTTACCATAAAGGTATATGAGACTTAACGCAAAATAGATTACGAATCCACTCACCGCTAAAATGATTCCATATCCGATGGGCGCAGATCGAGTCAAGATGTCGGCGATGACGGGACTCGCCAGCGCGTAAGCTCGAATCGTGAAGACGATCCCTCCAACCGCAATCACGCCGCCGATTCGCTCCGCCCACCTCGGGCTTTTCATCGCCAGCGCAACCATCAACCCAACCCCAACAAACGCGATCACTCCGGCGATCAACTGTGGTCTCAATTCAGGATCGGCGTGCGCGGTAAGAATAAATGGATACGACGGGAGAATCAAAAAAGAATTTATCAGCGCCAAGCCGATCAATAAAGACCTCACAGGTCTCTTAAGACCTGTGAGGTCTTGTGTTACGAAGAGCAAGGCAATCATCATCAACGGCAACACCATATCCACCCGCGTCACCGCAAACGTCCCATCTCTAACGGTCTGCGCGAAACTTAACCACTCAACTAAATCATAACCCGTGAGTCTCAGCGCAACGGGCGTTGGCATAATCCACGGGGAAAAATAACCGAGCCACGCAAGAGCAAGGGCGATATAGGGAGCAATGCGAAACATAAAACGTAAACACGTATACAAAGTAAACAGGTAGAAAGGTAAACAGGTAGAAAAGTAAATAGACTTTATTGAAAATAGTTGTAACTGCTCAGCGTCATTGCGAGGAGCGTTCTTTGCGACGAAGCAATCTCATAGCGCGACCAAGATTGCTTCGCAAAGTGCGCTCGCAATGACGGATGGCTGAGTAGTTACAAATAGTCTTTGCAATTTCGGAGTGGGACAGTTTTCTAATCCGCTGCGCTTGCGGGCATTTTTCTGATCCCATAGACCCTGCCTACGTGTTCCCCTGTTTCCCTCTTTCCCTTGTTTCCCTGTTTATCTCTTTCCCTCTTCCCCTTGTTTCCCTGTTTATCTCTTTCCCTCTTCCCCTTGTTTCCCTATTTACCTCTTTCCCCGACTCCCCTTTTTCCTCTTCACCCCCTCAAGCACCGTCTCGATCTCATTCTCCTCACCCTTTTGCGATCTAAAAAATTTTTCGATGAACTGTGATCGCCGCAAGCGCAATGCCATCGGCGCAACGGCGCGCACGTCGTCCACAGTTGCCTCCACGCGGCTGTCGGCTGCCGCGTAGGCGCGCGCCGCTTCAAATAGTGTGATCTCGGCGCGCAGTGAATCGATCTTCATTCGTTGCGTAATTTGTAATCCAACTTGCTCCGCCTCAGGCGTGAGTTTGACGTTGGGTAAATTATTGCGTGCCGTTTGAATCTCGTCACGCGCCGCGATTGTTTGCTCGGCGTAATCGGCCATTGCCGCGCGCGGGTTGTTAAGATACATCCTCACCCGTTTATAAGCCTCGAGCCGTTCCTGAGGATCGCTCAACCCTTTGACGATCACGCGCAATCCAAAGCGATCCAAAATTTGCGGGCGTAAATGTCCCTCTTCGGGATTCATCGAACCGATCAACGCGAAACGTGAGCGATAGGTTGCCGCTAACGCGCCGCGCCTCACCGTATATTGCCCTTGCGCCGCCGCGTCCAAGATCGCATCCACAATGTCATCGGTCAGCAGATTCACTTCATCCACATACAACAAGTTGCGATCCGCGCGTGCCAGAATGCCTCGCTCCAACAGCACGCGATTCTGAATCGCCGCGCGCTCGTTCACCCCGCCCACCACGTCATCAATTTTCGCGTTGAGCGGCAGTTCAATTAAATGAACGCGATCAGTTCGCGTCAGTGATTCACCCTGACCATATTTTTTGGCGCAGTCGGGGCAGACCGAATCGATTCCATCGGTCTCGATGTCTTCGGGCAAGCATCCGTATTGACATAACGAGCGTGCCACGGACGGAAGCAGATCGCTGATCGATCTCACCGCCGTTGTCTTGCCTGTGCCGCGCGGACCCACAAGCAGCACACCGTTCACCGCCGGATTGATCATCGTCAGCAGCAAGGCGGTCTTCATCTCCGCCTGACCCACGACTGCCATAAAGGGGTAGGGCAGTGGTTCGGCGAGCCCGCGATCTTCGTCGAGCTTCACATCCAGCACCGACTTCGCCGATGCTTGATCGATCAGTTGCATTAAGGACGAAACAGTTGGCATAGTTATTGTCCACTAAGGGCACAAAGAAACACGAAGAAAATTTTTTTTTTGGTCGTTGGGATTTTGGAATTTGGGATTTGGGATTTTTATTTGTTCATTCTTCATTGTTTCATTGTTCATTGCTTTGCCTGCTTCGCCAGTTCTCGTTGTTTGATCCGATAATCCTGTCGTTTCTGTCCGGCAGCGTAACGCACTTTGTCTTCGTCGGTCTCAGGTTGGATCGGCGGCACAGGCGCCGGACGACCACGCTCGTCGAGCGCGACGTACACCAAATACGCCGAGTTCGTCGCCACGCGATCACCGCTCAACGGATTCTCGGCGACCACTTTCACTTCCACTTCAACCGTGGTGCGACCCGTCCACGTAATTTCGGCGGTCAACTCCATCAACTCGCTGACATGCACCGGTTCTTCAAACGTCATCGAATCAATCGCCACCGTCACGCACGGGCGACGCGCAAAACGCATCGCGCACAACCCACCCGCTTCGTCAACAAGTTTCATGATCCAACCGCCATGCACATTGCCGTGACCGTTGGCGTGTTCGGGCAGCATCAGCTGGCTGATAGTCAGTCGTGTT
>JACRLA010000151.1 GCA_016215145.1 Chloroflexota bacterium | reverse complement strand
GTCCCCGCCCTGCCCATCGAAGGCTGCTCGTTCGCCAACGGCTGCGAAGCGCATTATGAGCCGATGTTGAATTTAATTTATCCGTAACCAAGTAATTGGTAATTGGTAATTAGTGAATAAGCAATTACCAATTACTAATTACTCTTGTAATTGCGGACAAACTCAACCGCTTCCTCTTTCGTCTTCACTTCTCCCGCCGCTTGTGCTTCGCGCAATGCTTCGAGAATCTCGCCGACGCGCGGACCCGGCTGCAAATTTAATTCGCGCATCACGTCGTCGCCACTGATCAACGGCGGCGGTTTGATCACTTCATTTTGCCGATCAAAATTTGCCTCGAGCAACGTCACTACAGCGTTAATGCGCGCCAACCAGTCCTCTTGATCCACTTCGACTCCGCCCTTGCCAAGAGTGTCGGCGAGACTCAACAAACACACGTCCACGCCCGCCTCACCGGTTGATTTAAAGAAACGATAGGCTGCCTTCGCGGTGACGCCGCCTTGTTGAGCCAGTTGCGCCGGGCGCAGATGATTGCTGATGATGATCGCCACCCGCTCGATCTCGTCATTCGCCAACCGCAGTGACGCCGCCCGCGCGCGCGCAACTTCTGATCCTTTGTCCTCGTGAGTCAAAAAGCGGATGCGCTGAGTGTCGGCTTCCACGGTGCGCGTTTGCGGTTTGGCAATATCGTGCAGCAACGCGGCGAGAAACAAAAGTCCGCGTGTGGTTCTGCCAACACTTAATTCCTTTTCCAGATGATCAGAAATTTGCGAACGATAGCGACCCACGCGCACGGCGGCTAAACCGAGAATCAATTCCGAGGCGGCGTCCACGTCGTGAACCGGTTTCAGCACCGAGAGTAAATCTTCCAACTTATCGATCACACTCAGTGTATGAGTCCACACATCGTATTCGTGCGGCGGCGATTGAGTCACGCCTTTCATCGCGCTTGCTTCGGGGATGATGTGCTTGAGCAAGCCTAACAAATCGAGCGCCTTGATAGACGCGGCGGGTTTGGGACCTTCCAACATTCGCATGAACTCATCGCGCAACCGCTCGGCAGAGACGCGCGGCAAAAACGATTCAACGTCACGCGCCGCTTCGCGCGTGGCGCGATCAATGTGAAAACTAAATTGCGCGGCGAGTCGAATCGCTCGCAGTGCGCGAATTGGATCATCGGAAAAACTGGTGGGGCGGCACATCCGAATCATTTTGGCGTTGAGATCATCGCGCCCGCCCATCGGGTCGAACAACCGCGCTTGCGGCATCAGGCTGATCGCCATTGCGTTGATGGTGAAATCGCGCGCGGCTAAATCTTCGTGCAGTGATTCGCCGTGCAGTTCGGCGAAGTCAATGACGAATCGCTCATCGCCGTCATTCGTCACCACGCGCCCGATGCCGCGTGATTCATCAAGAGCAAAAAACGCGCCGCCGATCTTATCGGCAACGCGACGGGCAACCGCCAGACTATCGCCCTCAACGGCAAAATCGAGATCGTGAATCGGGCGATGCAGAATCGAATCGCGCACCGCGCCGCCCACCAGCCACACGCGCGACGGATCGTTGACGGCTTCGCGTACACGATCAAATACAGATGGCAGATCCAGTGACGGAGTTTGATCAGTAGGAAGATAGATCACTTGAACAGATTCCTTGACGCGAGAAAGTTTAGCGGCGGTGACGGCGTCTTGCGCGGTGAGCCCTTTGCCGATGACGCCCGAACTACTGAGCGCAACCCAACTTCCGCCGCCAGCAGAGAGAAGATCGTGTTGCGGCTTTTTGGGTTTGTGAGGCATGGCAGATAGCAAATGGCGGATAGCAAATAGCGTGATGCGTGACGAGTGATGCGTGATATATGTTGCGTGACGGAATACGAAATACGCAATACGTTTTTACTTGTTTACTTGTCTACCTGTTTACGTTTTAACAACCCCAATAAACGGCAAGTTGCGCCAATACTCATCGAGATCGAGTCCGTAGCCAAAAACAAATTTGTTGGGGATTTCAAAACCGCGATAATGAATCGGCGCAACGGTTTCGCGGCGTTCCGATTTATCAAGCAGTGAACACACTTTGAGCGATTTCGGTTTGCGCGTCTCCAACATTTCTAAGACTGCGGCAATGGTGTGACCCGTGTCCACAATATCTTCAACCAAGATCACATGACGATCTGCGATGGAGATTCGCAAATCCATTTCGATACGCACCTGCCCGGTGGATTCTCGCGCGCCGACTCCGTAAGACGAGACCGCCATAAAATCGAACGCGGTTGGCACGGTGATGTGACGGACGAGATCGGTCAGGAACATCACGCCGCCCTTGAGGATGCAGATGAGAAGAAGTTCCTCACCGGCATAATCCGCGCTGATCTCCGCGCCCAGTTCGGCGATGCGTTTTTGCAGAACGTCGGCGGGAATTAAAATTTCGGAGAGGATTTCGGTATAAGGCTGAATCATGTCAAAATCTCAAAACCCCAACTTCCAAAATCCCAAAAGCAACCGCTTGAGCGCACAGCCCATTTGGAGTTTGGGTTTTTGGGATTTGGGATTTTCAACGTGGTACTTCATGATGTTCTCTACATCTCGCTTCGTAGGCTTCACTGCCGCCGACCTGCACCACAGGGTCATTATAATTCGCCGCGCGACCATCTATCAACCGTTGTGTGCGTGAGGCAGGCATGCCGCACACCACGCAGATCGCTTGCAGTTTATCCACCTTCTCGGCTTGAGCAATGATCAACGGCATGGGACCAAATGGCTCGCCACGAAAATCCATATCGAGCCCGGCGACGATGACGCGGACGTTGCGCGCGGCAAGTTGCTGGCACACTTCGGCAACATGCCAATCGAAGAATTGCGCTTCATCAATCGCCACCACAGTTGTACCCGGCTGCAATTTAGTAATGATGTCTTGCGCCTTCTCAACGGGCTGAGCGTCGAACTCACTTCCGGCGTGTGAGGTCACTTTTTCAACCGCATAACGCACGTCAATCGCCGGTTTAAAAACTTGAATTTTTTGTTTGGCAATGTGGGCGCGGCGCAAACGGCGAATCAATTCATCCGTCTTGCCGCTAAACATGGAGCCGCAGATCACTTCGATAGAGCCAATGGTACGTCGCATAGAATCCCTGTTAGTCGCGCTTCTCTTAATCACGAATAACGCGAATGAACGAATACCACGAATATTTTTATTCGTTAAATTCGTATATTCGAGTCATTCGTGATGAAATTGCTTTTGTCTCACACAACTTTTGTCTTCAACAAAAAAGGCAGATGCAAAAATTCTACATCTGCCTCTTTATTCGTCATGCTTTCGCGCGAGAATTAAGCCTCAGCCGATTCCGAAGCCGGCGCAGCCTCGCCTTCCGGGGCGGCATCCGCAGGGAGATCGAAGCCGCGAGCGCGTAGACGCTTTTTGGTATCGGCTAAATTCTTGTGACCGAAACCATCCACATCTAACAACGCCTGATCACCGCCCTGTTCCAACTTTTCTAAAATCTGCCCGACGGTGGTGATGCCGGCTTTGCTCAACGCCGCTTCGGCGCGGTCGCCCAAATTTAAATCCACGAGCGCCACAGTGGGTGATTGACGCTGCGCTTGACGTTCTTCTTCTTTCTTCTTGTGCGTCGCGCGCGCGTCCAACTTCTTCACGAAGCGTTCCACTTGTCCTTCGGTGTCCACGATGCGCTGCTCGCCTGTGTAAAACGGATGACACTTGTAGCACACGTCGGTGCGAATCGCGGCGCGAGTTGAACCCGTTGTCCAAGTGTTGCCGCACGAGCAAGTGACTTGAGCGTTGGGGAAATACTTGGGATGAATTCCTTCTTTCATTTCGCCGCCTCCGCCATCGCTTGAACGTTAACTTTTTTCTGCCCGTTGGGGAGCGTCACATATTGCACATGACCCTCGACGACAGCGTACAGCGTATGATCTTTGCCGACCATCACGCCCAAGCCGGGTTTGATGCGCGTGCCGCGTTGGCGCACGATGATGTTGCCTGAGCGCACGTACTCGCCGCCAAAAATTTTAACGCCGAGCCGTTGAGAATTTGAATCACGTCCGTTGCGGGAAGTTCCCGTACCTTTTTTATGTGCCATGTCTTTACCCTACAATCTGTTCGACTTTGAGTCGAGTGTAATCTTGACGATGACCGCCGCCCTTGCGCTGGCGTTCCTTCGCTTTGTATTTGAAGATTCGAATCTTCTCGCCGCGGAAATGTTCAACCACGACGGCTTTAACTTTTGCGCCACTCACTACGGGGTTGCCGACTCTCACGTTGTCGCCATCGGCGATCATCAACGCTTCAAGTTCCACGCTGTCACCGGGGCTGTTCGGCATGAGGTCAACAGTTAGCAGTTGACCTTCTTCGGCGCGGGCTTGCCCGCCGCCACTCTTGACGATTGCATACTTCATAATTTTCTCCAGTCATTAGATGCTCGTTTGATGTGTACAAACGAGACTTTAGCACGATGTTGCCCCGAGATAAGGCTTTCGGGGCAACGGGGGAGATTATAGGCGGTGAGGTAAGGATTGTCAAACAAAAAAACGTTGGAACACTAAGTCCGTGAGGCATCAAACAAGATGAGGCGAATGTTATAATCGCCTTCAAGGCAAAGGAGAATCGCAATATGACACTCTCGTTAACTCCTATCAAACTTCCCATTCAAGACTGGGATCGCATTTTGCAATTGGGCGCTGAAAGCCGAGTGCGCGAACTGCAAGAAGAACTTAAACGCGCCGAACAAGCAACTACTAAGTTCGAGGCTCGCTTTGGGATGCCGTTGGCTAAACTTGAAAAAGCAGGCTTGCCCGCCAATGCCGATTTTGAAACGCACGAGGCGTACATTGAGTGGCACAGTTGGGAAACACGCCGCGCAGATTTGCAAAAACGTTTAACGACGCTTCGCTCATTGGAGACGGCGCATGGCCGTTAATGCGACAGAGCGCCTTGCTCTATTGCGCGATCTTGCTAGCGAGATCATCGCCGAGATCGAACTGCTCTCTACGCCTAACCCGAACTTAATTCGCCTGCGCGCCGACTTAATCAATAGCGACAAGTTACATATCCGTGAAGCGTGGGACGAAGAAACTCTCTTGCGTTATGCCTATTACTGGCTTAAACAAAACGACGAACTTCGCATCGGTTGGGATAACGCTCCACATCATCCCGAAGTCTCCACACACCCGCACCACAAGCACGTTGAGAAGCAAGAGAACATCCAAGAGTCCGAAGAAACAAAATTAGAGGATGTATTGAAGTTCATCAAAAAGCGGTTAGAGGAAGAAAGACAAAGCGATTGAGCGGAATCCGTTTATCCGTTTACCATCCGTTGAAGAAGAAAACAGAATCAAGGTGAGGCGGCGCAACGGAAGCCGAAATAGTTATGGAGATACGCCGGCCCGAGCCAATAGCGATACGACACGCGCGCGAGGCCATCATCGTAGTTCCACGCACCGCCGCGTAGCACGCGATACTTCCCCGAAACAGGTCCCGTAGGATTCAGCGAAACAGATTTGCTGTAATACGTTTCGTCGTACCAATCATTCACCCACTCCCATACATTGCCCGCCATATCCAATACGCCATAAATGCTTGC
>JACRLA010000150.1 GCA_016215145.1 Chloroflexota bacterium | reverse complement strand
GAATGAAATTTAAAAACTTCGTGTCTTGGTGACTTTGAGGCTTCGTGTTGAAACTAAAAAACAGAATCCCTGAGCAAATGACTTTTCCAAGCTAACACCAAGACGCAAAGACACGAAGGCACAAAAAGTGAAAATAAAAAACTTCGCGTCTTGGTGACTTTGAGACTTCGTGTTGAAACAAAAAAACAGAATCCCTAATGGAGGCTTCTATGGCTGAACAACGAAAGAAAATGACTCTCCCCATGCTGTTCAAAAAAGTTGCGGACGGCAAACCAATTACGTGGCTAACGTGTTACGACTACCCCACCGCTTATCTGCAAGAGCAAGCGGGCGTGGACATGATCTTGGTCGGCGATAGCTTGGGCATGACGATGCTTGGCTTTGATAGCACTTTGCCCGTGCCGATGGACGATATGATTCGACACACTGCCGCCGTGCGACGCGGCGCGCCGACGGCCTGGGTCATCGGCGACCTGCCCTATATGAGCTATCAACCGAGTGTGGAGTCGGCGATTCGCAACGCCGGACGTTTCATGGCAGAGACCGGATGTGATTCGATCAAGATCGAAGGCGGGGCAGAGATGGCAGATCGCATTTATGGAATCACAAAGGCGGGCATTCCGGCGATGGGGCATTTGGGTTTGACTCCGCAAAGTGTCAGTTCGTTAGGTGGATTCAAATTGCAGGGTAAGGGCGCGGTGCAAGCGAAGAAAATTATTGACGACGCTAAAGCATTGGAAGAAGCGGGCGCGTTTTGCATCTTGCTCGAACTGGTGCCGGATCGCGTCTGCCAACTGATCACCGAACGCGCCAACAATTGCATCATCATGAGTCTGGGTTCGGGTCCGCACGCGCACGGGCAGTTGCTGATCTATCACGATGCCTTCGCGCTGTATCCGAAATTCAAGCCGCGCATGGCGAAGGTGTTTGCCGACGCGGGCAAAGTGATCCGTGAAGGACTCGAAAGTTACGTCAAAGAAGTTTCAGATAAAACTTTTCCGCAGCCCGAGAACTGGTTCGGGATGACGGATGAAGAATATAACGAATTGAAGAAGATGCTTTAACTTGTAAACACCGAGTGTCTTGGAGACACTCGGTGTTTGAGGTGATGGCTTCTCTAATCCGCAAATTAACTTTTCTCAAAACGTGAGGCTTGGTTCAGTTGCGGCGGCATCCGCGGTTGAATCAAGTCTCAAGTGAGAACAAAGTTGCAACGCGGATTAGATGTCTCAGTCCCTCAACAATTACAAAGGTGCATTATGACTCTCGATCTCCGTCAACGACTCAAAATTCCAAATTCGCGTTTGGATGATCTCAACGCAGTTTTGCTTAACCCCGAGACGCAAGTGGTAAGCGACTTGCTCAAGGTGGTCGCCAAATACGGCACACCCGAAGAGATCAACGCGCGGGCGCAAGAAGCGAATGATCTCTCGACGTTGATGAACAAAGTGAAAGCACGCAAGCCCGAATACTACACACAACTCAAGTGGCTCGAAGAACAACGCGATAAAGGCGCCTTCATCAGCGTCGCCGATTATCGGCGCAGCGTGCTTGGACCCGGCGCGGCGACAAAAAAATTCAATGATGATTTCGCCGTCACGCTCGAAGTGAGCGCGCTGCAATACTTTCCGTGGGTCATCGCCGCAGCGAAACGGGCGATTGAAAATAAAGTGCTGATGCCCGGACGTTGGATCAAGGTCCGCAAGATGAAAGAGCAAGAAGCGGACGGCGATCTTCCGGCGATTGCCGCCGCCATGCAAATCATCGGCGCGAGTTATGTGGAAACGCTTGACACCAAAGGCACCGATGGATCGAACATTCATCTCAACGGTCCGGCGACGATCACCGGCTACTTCGGCGGCATTGGGCAACCGAATGATCACGCCCTCAAGTGGGCGGATGAATTGCTTTACTACTACACAACTTACGGCGTGCGCCAAGTTCTCAACATCAATCCCGGAACCGTGCTAGTCGGTTACTTGCTTTACCGGCTCGGCATTGATATCGAATTTAAAATTTCGGTCTTCATGGGCAACGACAATCCCTACGCCGGTTTGTGGACTCTCATCGGCGCAAAATTATTTGCCCGTGATGATGGCACGTCGCCGCTCATCGGTTTCAATTGGGGCAACTCGACCAACAACGAAACGATTGAGATCACGGCGCAAGTTCGCAAAGCGTTGGGCTTTTAGGATGTGATTCGATTCGAGCATCACATCACCGAAACGTGGAAGAGCATCGTCAAGCAACCGTATAACCGCCGCGAAGAATTGATCGAACTCGCCGACCACGTCGCCAACATTTCGGCGAAGCACGAAGGCGGCGACCCCGAAGTGGATGGCGCGCGCGCGCATCCGTCGGACATCCTCGATTATTTCCGCGACAAAAAAGAAGTGATGGACAACCACGATTGGGACAATTTGCAAACGAACTTCATGGATAAGTTCGACGCGACGAACAACACGGCGCGGGCGTTGACGCAGAATGGGTTGGCGTTTGTGGCGGCGAAGTTGCACAAATAGAGATTGGAGATTAGAGATTCACTCTCCAATCTCCAAAAGGAGTTTCTATGATTCCCAAACGAATGGAGTCTTATCTCCGCGAGCGATTGCCCCAAGCTACATGGGAGAGCCGCCTCACGCGCGATGGCAGTAAACGTTTTATCGAACTCACCTCTGCCGACGTGGATCGTCTCTCGCGCTTGGGCATTGAAGTTGACAACTTGGGCCCGCACCTTGTGGTCTGTCTGTGGGATGAAGACTCGCCGCTGGAGATCGGCGGCTATCTTGTTGTTGATAATTTGGCGATGGGGCGACCTTCGATGGGCGGGATACGGATGCTCGGTGCGGATGCCGTCACGCCTGCGGCGATTCACAATTTGGCGCGCGGCATGACTCTGAAAAACGCGGCGGCGAATCTTCCGTACGGCGGCGGCAAGTCGGGCATTGTTGCCGACTCTGATCTCACACCCGAACAGCATACTGAAGTGGTGCGCGGTTTCGCAAAATTAATTTTCCGCTACCGCGACATTTATTTGCCGGGTCCCGATGTTGGCACAAATGATTCCGACATGAAAACGGTGGCGATTGAAAACGGAATCGATCACGCGCTGTCGAAGCCGGTGGATATGGGCGGCAACAGAATCGATCAGTTGGGAGCGGCTGGCGGCGGCACCGTGATCGCCTTGCAAGCGTTACTCGAAGAGATGCCGCGCTTGCGTTCACTTCCGCAGTTTGCGAATCTGCAAATCCCGTCCGAAGAAAATCTTACGGTGATCATTCAAGGCTTCGGCGCAGTGGGCGCGCACGCCGCCAGAGTGTTGCGCGAGCGTTTGCCAAAAGCAAAAGTGATCGGCGTGAGTGATGCCGTCGGTTACATCTATGATGAAAACGGTTTGCCGATTGAGACGCTGTTTAAGATGTGGCAACAGAACGGCGTGGTGACGCGCCCTTATTTTTTGCAGACGATGGCGCAGAAGAATAGTTCGCTCAAGTATGCGACGCAACCGAATGACTTGTTGCGCGAGAATGCCTTTTGCTGTATCCCTGCCGCGCCGATTGCCAATTATCTCGACACTGATTCATCGTCGCGTCCTTCGATGACCGTTGACCGCATGGGCAAGTGGACGGTGAGTATTGAAGGCGCAAACACTTACTCGCCCGACCCGTCACGCAAAGCGGCGCGGGCGCGAATGGAACGCGCCGTGTATCGCGGGCGATCAGTTTTAATCGCTACAGATTATTTGGTGAATTCGGGTGGCGTGATCTTTGCCGCGCACGAAAAGTTGATCAAGACTCCGCAGCATTTACGTTTGCCCGATTCGGCTTTGGGGAATCGCGTTGCGGTTGATAAATGGTTGACGGATCACGCGGCGGAGTTTGCCGCGCTGGCAGAGGGACGTCGCGCGGCGGCAGAGAAATATCGTGAAGAGGTCATCCGAAAAAATATGCGCGAGTTGATCGATCTCTTGGCAACAGATGCCGACATGCTGCCGCGTGAGGCATCGGAACACATCAGTGTGCGGCGCATCGCCGCGCGCGAGAGCGGACGCACGGCGCAAGAGTTGATGACGCCGATCCCGACGATCAATGTGAGTTGCTCGGTGAAAGAGGCGGCGACAAAATTGGTGGAAGCGAAGAGTCCGATCATCGCCGTTGTCGAATCGCAAGGCGCACTCGCTGGTGTTGTCACCGAATGGGACATCACGCGGGCGACGGCGCAAGGTTCGCCCGATGATCAAAGCATCACGCAGATCATGAGTCGCCAAGTGGTGGCGGCGTCACCGAATGATGGAATCTTGGACATGGTTCGCAAGTTGGAGTATTACGAAATCTCGGCGATGCCTGTCGTAGATAATGAAGGCGTGCAGGGAATGATCAGCGCGGATGTGTTGGCGAGGAAGTCGTTGCTGAGGTTGGTGCAGTCACAATCGTAGTTTTTAGAGTTCATGCCGCAGTTGAACTGCGGCATGAACGAGAGTCGTGATTAAAAAACGTGACGGGTCTTGAATGACCGTCACGTTTTTTTATTGAATCTAGATTTCACTTTGGCAAATTGTTGAATGCTGAGGGTATCGCCATGAGTATCGTCCAGTAGTTTTTATTGAGGTGGAGGGTGTCGCCATCAGGCGCAATAGCTTCGCACGGGTCGGCGGTGAGGGTAGCAATGCCACATTCCATCTCCAAAGACTTCCGAAGTCTGCGCCCACTCCACTTCGCTGCGGGGTGCTTTACAAGACTTCGGAAGTCTGACGCACGGAAAATGCTTTTGCTTTTCGTTTTCGGAACGCGAAGCAGGTTAGGAATGAAGAATCAAGTACATTTGTCATAACCATCTTGTTTTTCTATTTTTTGAGAGTAAAATAATTACATCCCCAAGTAGATAAGCCGGACTGAGATTTAGCCGCGCCAGATAGATCGCGACGCGATGTGTATTTAAGGAGGGATACCAAAATGAATGCATGTATCGTATCGTATCTTCCATCCTTCCTCATCGGTTTAATTACATAACCAGTAGATCGCGGAAGCGTACGACTCTTCAACTTTGTTCAAGGAGCGCGAATCTTTTCGCGCATAGTCGAAGGATGCGAAGACCATGGAACTTTCCTGCGCTTATAACTGATACCTTACGGAGTCCGCTGATGAGTGCAACCATCATCTCCCAACGCAGAGTAAAAGGGTGATCAATGAAAATTCAAAACCCGACTCAGCTGCTTCGCCCGATTCTAGCGACACT
>JACRLA010000007.1 GCA_016215145.1 Chloroflexota bacterium | reverse complement strand
TCAGAATCGGTCGCATCTAATTTTCCATAACGGATATTCTCGCGCACACTGCCGCTAAACAGTTGCACCTCTTGCGGCACGAGCGCAATTTGAGATCGCAGTGAAGCCAACGTCACATCGCGCAGATCGAAATCATCCAGACACACCCGCCCGCTCGTCGGGTCGTAAAAGCGCGGGATGAGGTTGAACAACGTAGATTTTCCCGCGCCACTCGGACCGACCAACGCCATCACTTCCCCGGATTCAATGGTGAGGGCGATGTCGTGCAAGACGGCGCCCGCACCGGCGTAAGCGAAAGAAACAGAATCAAAGGTGACGCGGCCTTTCGTGCGCGGCAGTTCGCGCGCGTCCACTTTATCTTGCACGTCCGGCACTTCATCAATCAACTCAAAAATTCTCTGCGACGCGCCAAGCGCTTCTTGAATTTGCGTGTAGAGGCTGGTGAACGCGCCGATAGACGAAGCGATGTTGACTCCATACACGATGAACGCGATCAGCGCCCCACCCGTGAGCCGAGCCGCTAACACTTCGCGCCCGCCGAACCACAAGATGCCAGCGATTGAACCGAAGGCGAAGAACGTGATGAGCGGGCCGAACGCGGCGCGTACCACTGCGAGGCGCATCGTGGCGGCGAAAGCGCGTTCCATCTGATCGGTGTAGCGATTCGTTTCGTAGAGTTCGCGCACAAACGCTTTCACTACTTTCACTTGGCTCAATGCTTCTTCGGCGATTGCTGTGCCATCGGCAAGTTGATCTTGCACTTTGGTAGAGAGACCACGCAGACGCGCGCCGAAGATTGCGCCACTAATGGCGACAATGGGCGCGAGGGCGAGAATGAAAAGCGTGAGCCGCCAATTGAGAATAAGCATCAACACCAACGACCCAATGAACGTCAGAGCTTGACTCAACACGGTGGCGACATTGTTGGTGAGAACAGTTCGCACGAGCGTCACATCCGATGAAAGACGCGAGACGAGTTCACCCGTGCGCCTGTCGGTAAAGAAGCGCAAACTTAATTGATGCAAGTGTTGATATGTTTGCCGCCGCAGATCAACGACGATGCGCTCGCCGATATACGAGAGCGAGTAGCCTTGAAAATAATAGAAGACTGAACGAATGAGGAACGTGGCGATGAGGAAGGCAGTGATGCGATTCAGTTGATCGCTATCGCCTTGCGTGAGAACGCTATCCACCAGCGATTGCATAATCCACGGAAAGACCAAACCCAACCCTGCGCCGACGACAAGAGCGATGACGGCGATAAACATATAGCCGCGGTACGGCGCGAGATACGAGAAGAGTCTTTTGATTTGATCGGTGGAAGGTCGGATAAATTTTTGTGGTTCAGAGAAACGGCGAGAACGATCAGTGCGGGTGAAGAACATATTATTACCGCGCGCACCTAAACCCCACAATACTATCTCTGAAATCAAAAGCAACTTTGAGTCGCTGCGCGGTGCGAACATAGTTGGCTTCAGTCACCCACGCCCCGCCGCGCAAAATGCCGAACCCGCCCGAAGCCGGTCCATCTGGATTTCGATTCGGCGACTTGGAATAATATTTTTCGTCGTACCAATCCGCCACCCATTCCCACACGTTGCCCGCCATATCTAATACGCCGTAGGTACTGGCACCGTCGGGATATTTCCCTACGAGCGTCGTGTCGCCGACATTCTTGTTGAAGTTGAGCAGCGATGGGCTCAGGGGATCATCTCCCCACGGATAGAGCCGCCCTATCGCGCCACGCGCCGCCTTTTCCCATTCCGCTTCGGTGGGCAACCGACGCTCCGCCCATTTGCAATACTTACCTGCGTCATCCCATGAAACGTAGATCACCGGAAAATCTTTAAACTGAGTATTGGTGTAGTAACTCGACCGCGCAAAAGATTTTGTCTCAATGAGTGCTTGACACGCGCCTGCCTTCACACACAACGCATACATTGCATTGGTCACTTCGGTCTGGTCAATCCAAAAGGCGTCGAGAAAAACATTGTGCCGGGGTTTCTCGTCGCCGTTCGCTTCTTTATCGGAGTCGGCGCTGCCCATTAAAAAATCACCAGCCGGAATATAGATCAGCGTCATGCCATCTTTCGTCGAGACTTGAGTCGATCTTGGCGCAGGTGTGGATGAAGGAAGAGGCGTGGGTGGCAACGTGGGCGGAATAGGTGAACGAGTCGGCGTTGCAATGAGGACGATAGCCGTGTTGGTAGGAGCGAAGATGTTTGTTGAAATGAATAGTACCGTTGGAGATAATTTCGTTGGGCTTACTGGCACATCAGGGGAGGATGGTGTAATTAAATAGGGCAGGACAGCAAATACGATCAGCACAATACATACAACTATCGCCGTTACGATGTGTCGCTGTGTAGGCTTTTCCGGCAAATGAGGCTTGACCAACCAATCGGACAAAACACCTAACAACGTAGCCGCCAGAACACCGAGGATTATATAAAAAATTGTCATAGATTACCCTCCATGCGGAGATGCGATGATTGTAGTATGGAATGTCCGTTGATTCAACTCATGTCATTTGGGCAAACATCCCGAAGGTTTTGAAAGACAGCGCGGTTGACGCAAACTAACCTTCGGGATGTTCTTTCTTCAACTCATTTTAAACAAAAAAGAGGCTCCGCTCATCACAGAATCTCTTTCACCCCTTTAGGTCACGCATCACGTATCACGCATCACGTATCAAGTATCACGCATCACGTATCACGTATCACGCATCACGCATCACGTATCACGCATCACGTATCACGTATCACGCATCACGCTCTACCCATCACCTTCCTCACTCGTTGCATCCACACCGCCCCTTTCAACTTCCACGTTCCCACAATGCCATAAGGCAAGAACAAAACAATGGCAATGAACACTACGCCGAAGATAAGGGGCCAGCGCGGACCAAAGGTGGCATTAAGCCAATAGCCTAAGAGCTGCAAGACGGCAGCCCCGATCATCGAGCCAACCAAAGTCCCCGCGCCGCCGATGATCGTCATCAGCAAGGCGTTGATCGTCACGCCAACGCTCAACATCGAAGAGTTGGCATTGAGATTCCAGATCGCATTCATTCCACCCGCTAACGCCGCCAACACGCCCGAAAGCGAGACGGCGATCAATTTATAGATGAAGGTGTTGTAACCGATCATCTGCGCGCGCGGTTCGTTCTCGCGCACTGCGACCATAATTTTGCCCACAGGCGAATCGATCACGCGCCGCGCGATTAAATACATGACGAGGCAAAAGACGAGCGTGATGAAATAAAACGTCAAACGCTGATCGGTTGGACTCATCCACGCCGGAACAGGGATGCTGTGCAAACCGTCTTCGGCGCCGGTGTATTCTTTGAAGTCCGTCGCTTCAGACAAAATGAAAAACATTTGGGCGAAGGCGAGTGTGACCATTGCGAAATACACACCGCGCACGCGCAACGCCAACGCGCCGACAAATAAACTTTGCAGCAACGCCACGACGATCACGGCGACGATCACTTGCGGCAAATCCCAATGAAAATGTTTGAGCAAGATGCCTGTAGTATATGCGCCTGTGCCGAAGAACACGGCATGACCAAACGACAAGATGCCGGTGTAACCCAACAGTAAATCGTAGCTCATGGCATACACTGCCAAACTAAACGCTTGGGCGATCATCCCTTGCCAAAATTTTGGGGAGCCTTCGGTAATCGGTTGACCGGTGATGATCGTCAACGCAAATGGGAACAGCGCGCAGGCGAGCAGGATGAGGAGAGAGATGTAGTTGCGAGTTAAAAAATTACGCATAAAAAGTTTGGCATCGAATTTCGCCAATTACCGCGAATTGATGTAAGTAATTCGTTTTCATTCGTGTAATTCGCGGCAAGAAGAATTAGTCTTTCTTTCCAAACAACCCCGCCGGTCTCAACAACAACACCACCGCCATGATTAACACCGTCGAAGCTCGCGCCACCGCGGGTGAGAATTTAATCGCTTCCGCCATCCACGGCAATTGGATTCCTGACACCACCCATTGATCACCAAACGCCCGCGCCAAACCGACGAGCAACGCGCCAATCGTCGCGCCGGTAAAGCTCCCCATGCCGCCGATCACAACAGAAATAAAAGCTTGCAATAAAAATTCTTGACCGATCCCTAAATTGACTCCGATGAACGGGGCTGCCGCCACGCCACCCAAAGCCGAGAGTCCCGCGCCCAAAGCGAAGACCATAGTAAATACTTGCCGCACGTTGATGCCGAGCGCCTGCACCATCTCGCCATCCTGCACGCCCGCGCGGATGATCATGCCCAAGCGTGTGTAACGCAACAACAACGCCACGCCCACAAACATCGCAACGCCAAGACCAATAATAAAAATTCGGTAGCTCGGGAACGGTCTACCCAACACGTCAATCGAAGCGCAGTTATCTTGCAAGAAAGCGATCAGATTCGGCGACGGACAATTTTTTCCGCGCGTGTTGAAAAAATCCGGCACATCCATGTAGTAACCGGCCGAACCCCACACACCGCGAATCAATTCTGTGCCGACATACACCAAGCCCAACGTCACCAACACCTGATAGATCGGGCGGGCATACAACGGGCGAATGAGTCCCCACTCGATCATCGCCCCCACGCCCGCGCCGGCTGCCGCACCGGCGATGAGCGCCAAAACAAATCGCCAGTTCGATGGCAGCTCGAGAAAAAATTTTTCACCCGCAGATCGAAATGGGATGATCAGAAATGCCGCCGCCACCAACGCAATGCCGATCACCCTATTCAGCCATTGATTGCGCGATTGGATCAGTGATCGCCCCCGCCCGATGATCAAGCCAGTGACCGCTCCACTGGCGATCAACAAGCCCAAACGGATGGTGAACGGTGACGCCGCCTCTTGCGCCTGTTCCGTCATCACCGCCCCACCCGTCGAAGTAGATGAGTTCGCCGCTAACGCCAGAATATTAAAATCCCACAACGCATAGATCGTCAGGGCAACCGCCACCACGCTCAGACCATACACCACAGCCCGTTCCGAAATTTTCACGCGCGACCAAAACGTGTTGGCAAACAACGACACGACCAACGCGCTGCCGCTCAAGGCAAAGACAAAGGGGATCGTGTTGAGCAACATGCGCGGGTTGTCGTACATCGTGTAACCGATGTAAGCGCCGAACATGAACAACAACCCGTGCGCGAAGTTCAGCACATCCATCAAGCCGAAGATGAGCGACAAGCCGGACGAGATCATAAAATACAACGCGCCGAGCGTTAAGCCCGAAAGAATCATGCTAGCAAACACGCGCGGCTCATAACGAAACGCGGTGACAGCTAATACCGCGAACACAATGAGGGCGGTGATGAGGAGAGGACGGTTTCGATTGAAGAGAGCGAGCATATCAATGACAAATATAAAATCGTAATTGGTAATTAGTAATTGCCATTTACCAATTACCAATTACCAATT
>JACRLA010000149.1 GCA_016215145.1 Chloroflexota bacterium | reverse complement strand
TGGAAAGCCTTATGTGCTCGCCGCGATGCGCTTCCTCTAGCGCTCTGACAACCTTTGCGTGCACCCTCCATCGCTGAGCACAACCTGATTGGGGAGATCGATGTAAGGTTCGACGGATGGTTTTCTCTTGGACGGATCAGCGCTCATCTGGCGTAGCGATGATATTGAAAAACAAAAAATGCCCGCGAGGGCATTGAGACTATTCTGTTTGTGGCGTGCCTGAAATCTGTAAATATTCAGCCGCGCAGTCCTGTCAACGAATTCCCAACCGCTTCGCGTAAACGAATTCTCCGTGAGCGTAACGCTATTCGTTTACGCCAAGCGGATTTTGTTATTTGTTGACAGTAAAGGCTGCGTAGTTACGAAGGGACGAATCACACAACACGTCTGCCTGCATCGTTCCGCGCTCACCAGCGGCGCGCGCCTTGATTAAACACAAGACCCGAAGGATTTCACCCGCTCCGCTTCGCTACGGGGCGCTTTGCGAAATCCTTCGGGTCTTTTTCTTGGTGGGCGATATAGGAGTTGAACCTACGACCTCATGTGTGTGATACATGCGCTCTAACCAACTGAGCTAATCGCCCAACACAACTAATGGGATTATACACCTACAGTGAGCCACAGAGGATTCGAACCTCTAACCAAGGGCTTAAAAGGCCCCTGCTCTACCATTGAGCTAGTGGCCCGTTAGTGGGGCAGATTTTAGCACGCTCACTATCTCGCGTCAACGTATAATTTAAAAATGTTCGACGCGCTTTATCTCTCGCCACATTTTGATGATGCAGTTCTGTCGTGTGGCGGCAACATTCATCGGCGGGTGGGGCGGGGTGAGCGTGTGGTGGTCGTCACTGTTTTCGCCGCGCCGCCGCCGAATGACCTATCACCCTTTGCCCAAAGTTTGCACGCGCGATGGAGCGCACTGCAACTTCCCGAAGGTTCCAAACCTTCGGGAAGTTTGCCCTTTGATCGGGCGCAAGAAGATCGCCAGGCGTTGAAGCGGCTCGGCGCGGAATGTGTTCACTTGAATTATCACGACTGCATCTATCGTCGCGCTGAAAATAGGTGGTTGTATGACTCGGAAGAATCGTTGTGGGGAGATGGCTCGTCTTTGGAAATGTTTTTGGTGGACGAGTTGGCGAAAACATTTAACGACGTTGCGCCGTTGAAACCCAACGCCGAAGTGTGGAGTCCGTTTGCCATTGGCGATCACGTTGACCACAGGCTGGTTAAGTTGGCGGCATCCGATTGGGGCAAAAAGTTGAAGCGGCGATTCCGTCATTATGCAGATTATCCTTACGCCGAATCCGTTTTGGGTGGAATCGAAATTCCATTAAGCGATTCAGATCGTCAGGCGAAGATAGAGTCTATCCGATGTTATTCATCGCAACTCTCCACATTTTGGAAGGACGCTACAGAGATGGTGGATCGAGTAAGCCGATGGACAGAACGCGCTTTTGAATGAAAATTTTGATAAGAACCACTTTTCGCTTGACTAAAAATATGAGTGTGCTATGATCACTCACGCAGGTTGGCAAGAACTGGAGATTTCTCCAGTTTTTTTCTTTGCCCCAAAAAAGGTATAACTATGGCTGAGCAAAAGTATTTGACCCGAGAGGGTCTCAAAAAATTAGAAGAAGAAGTAGAATTTCTCCGCACCACACGACGCGCCGAAGTGGCGGATCGTTTGCATCAGGCGCAGGAAGACGGCGAGCTGATCGAGAACGCCGAATTCGAAGCGGCTAAGAATGAGCAAGCGTTTGTTGAGGGACGCATTCTCACCATTGAGTTGATTCTCTCTGAATCGATCATCATCGAGGATGCAGCGCACTCTTCGGGCGTGGTGAACGTTGGCTCAAAAGTGAAGGTGCAAGAGGACGGCTCGAAGCCGGAGAGTTACACCATCGTCGGCGCGGCAGAAGCGAACCCGGCCAAAGGGTTGATCTCCAACGAGTCGCCGTTGGGCAGAGCGTTGCTGGGTCGCAAGGCGGGCGACGAGGTGAAGGTGAACGCCCCCGCAGGCATGTTGTCGTTCCGAGTGATTGCAACTGATTAAGTTGCCCGAATGCAACACCACAGCCCTGCGCTTCGGTTGCGCCGGGCTGTTTTTTTTGAGAGTGCAATTATGGACTAGAACGAGATCGAAAAAATACGATTAGCAAAATTGGATCGAATTCGCGCGCGCGGCGAAGAGGCATATCCGAATCGAGTCGGGCGGACTCACACCACCGCGCAAGCGATTGAGGATTACAAAGCCGCCACCGCTAAAGGAGCGGACGAACACGACTCGGGGGCTGCCGTCACCGTCGGCGGGCGCATTCGCTCCATTCGCACGATGGGCAAGTCGGCTTTCGCGCACATCGAAGACGGCGCGGGGCGATTGCAACTTTATTTGCGATCCGACGATGTGGGCGTTGACGCGCTGAAAAATTTTGAAGCCGATTACGATCTCGGCGATTTTATTTTAGCGAATGGGGTGATGGTCAAAACCAAAACAGGCGAGATCACGCTCAAAGTTAAATCGTTCAAGATGCTTGCCAAAGGCATCAGCCCATTGCCCGCCGCGAAAGAAGAAGTGGTGGACGGCGTGAAGAAAGTCTATTCGGCTTTCGACAACCCCGAAGCGCGTTATCGTGAGCGTTACGCCGATCTTGCCGTCAACGCCGAAGTGCGCGACATCTTCCGCGCCCGCGCCAAGATTGTCTCTGCCTTGCGCCGCTTTTTGGATGACAACGATTTTCTGGAAGTGGAAACGCCGATCTTGCAGCCGCTCTACGGGGGCGCCGCCGCTAAACCTTTTACCACGCACCACAACCAACTGCATCAAGATTTGTATTTGCGAATCTCGTTTGAACTTTATCTCAAACGGCTGTTGGTTGGCGGCATTGAGCGCGTGTATGAGATCGGGCGCGACTTTCGCAACGAGGGCGTGAGCTTTAAACACAATCCCGAATTCACGCAATTAGAGTTCTATTGGGCTTACGCCGATTATTTTGAAGTGATGACGTTGACTGAAAATATGTTGGCGTACGTTGCCGATCAAGTTCTTGGCGCGCGCACCGTTAGCTATCAAGGGCATACTCTTAACTTCAACCCTCCTTGGCAGCGCATGACGATCTCCGATGCGGTAGCCGAGTTCGCCGGAATCGATCTGGAGCAACACAAAACGGCAGAGTCGTTGGCGAAGGCGATGACCGAGAAGGGAATCAAATTCGATCCCAACGCGGTGCGCGGCAAATTGATTGATACCTTGGTCGGCGACTTCGGCGAACCGAAATTGATCCAGCCGACATTTTTAATGGATTACCCGCGCGACATCTCGCCAT
>JACRLA010000148.1 GCA_016215145.1 Chloroflexota bacterium | reverse complement strand
GCGTCCACGCCCGCGCCGCCGTATTCTTCGGGGGCGTTGAGCCCCAACAAACCGAGCGGTCCCATTTTCTTGACAGCCTCCCAATTAAATTTTGCTTTTTCGTCCGTCTCTTTGGCGCGCGATTTAACTTCGGCTTCGACAAACTCGCGCACCGTTTTTTGCCACTCACGCTGCTCTTCGTTAAGTTGAAAATCCATAAAATCTCCTTTAGAAAGTGTTTTATAAATCTAACACGAAGGCTCAAAGGCACTAAGACGCAAAGTTTTTTCTAAAGATTTCTTCGTGCCCTCGTGTCTTGGTGCTTTAGTGTTACCCACAAAAAGTATTTTCAAATAGAAAGTGTTTTATAAATCTAACACGAAGGCTCACAGGCACGAAGACGCAAAGTTTTTTCTAAAGATTTCTTCGTGCCTTCGTGTCTTGGTGCTTTAGTGTTACCCACAAAAAGTATTTTCAAATAGAAAGTGTTTTATAAATTTAACACGAAGGCTCAAAGGCACTAAGACGCAAAGTTTTTTCTAAAGATTTCTTCGTGCCTTTGTGTCTTGGTGTCTTAGTGTTACTTACAAAAAATATTTTCAAAAAATTTCTCAGAGTGTTTCGATTAAAAGATTTCCCCAATTACGCCACAACCCTGCAAACTCGTTTTCGTTTTGCCAAACGATCTCAGCGTTGGGGCGTGCCGCGTCAACAAAACCGAACCCGCGTTGCGAATCATAATGCGCGAGCGGCTTGACGTGCGCCCACAGTTTGCGCGGCAGATTTATTTTTCAAGGCGTTCAACAGATCATCCTTTGTCGCCCCAAATCGCCATCGGGCGCGGACTCCGTGCTGCGTCAGCGTGTCGGCGATGCCCCACGGCATGGTTGCCCAATTGGGGATTCGGCGAACCACGATCAAGGGCAAGAGTCCGTGCCACCGTAGGCGGGGGCAATTCATTTCCAGGGCGAGAGTCTTGCCATCAAAAATTTTTTCGCCGCGAAACGTGTTCAACACAATGGCGGTGGTGAAGGGACCGCAATCGTTGCTCTTGCCTTGCCATTGATGAAAATTGAGGAGACGGGAGTCGCTTTGCATCGTAATTAGTAATTGGTAATTATTGGTCAATTACTAATTACCAATTACTTTTGATTCTTTATCAACTTCAAACTCAATAATATCATCAACGCCATTACAGTCACGACACTTGTTATCCGAAATAGAGTCGGCGTGCCGAAGTTGGCGTAGAGGATGCCGCCGCCGAATGCGCCGAACATCGCGCCGAAGCCCCACATGGAAGAGGTGAGTAATGCTTGCGCCGTCGCCGAGAGTCCTTTGGGCGATTGCTGTTCCATGTAGGCAACGGCGCATACCAAATAGATTCCGAAACTCACGCTGTGCAAAAGTTGGGTGAGATAGATCATCCACGCTGTTGTCGCCGCTGCCAGCAGCCACCAACGCAGGGCGTACACCGCAGTGCCGATGACCACGCCCGACCACAACCCGCCGATGCGTTTGATGACACTCTCGGCGCGGAACAGAATCGGAATCTCGGTGATGGCGCCGATAGCTCCGGCGATGCCGATGACGTTAGAGTCGCCGCCGATGAATTGAACATGCAGCGCGAAAAAAAATTGCACGGCGGTTGCCGCCGCGCCGACGAGTAACGCCGATAGTAGAAAGAGGGTGAGAGGAAGTTGAGCGAGGAGTTGTTTAAAACCTTGAAGCAGCGAAGCGTTCCAAAATTGTTGACGGGCGGGGAGGGGCAGGGCGACGATCACGCCCAAGGTCATGCAGGCGGCATACCCGTAGAAAGTGTAAGTGATCGGAATCGTGATCAACATCCATCCCATCAAAAGTGAAAAGACGATGAAGCCAACCGATCCCCACAAGCGCACCACGCCAAACGGCACGCGCTCTCGGGCGGCGATCTCAATTGCCGCGCTGTCAATGAGTGGCCCGATGGCGGTGGCGAAGATCGCTTGCAAAATTGTGAGGGCGATGAGCGGGACGAGTTGCGTGGTGAATGGAATGATGAGCGCCGGCAGGATCGCACCCGCAGTGGCAAGAGGCAGCAAGCGACGATGAAGGTTGAAGCGGTCACCGACGGCGCCCCACAGCGGACTGGCGATCAATAAAACAATCGGACCGAGTCCGGTGATCAATCCGATCTGTTCACCGCCCAATCCGATTTTTAAATAATAGAGTGGGATGTAAGGAACGAGGCAGCCTATCGCGCCGAAGAAGAAAAAATAATACGCGCTGATGAAATGAGCGTAGCGTGTCACAAATTGTATTGCCCGACGGTGTGCAGCAGCACAATGTTCGCTGGACCCATATGCCCGATAGGCAAACCGGCAATGAGGACGACTTGCTGACCCACTTTGAGTCCGGTCTCGTTGATCAACGCTTGCTCAACGTCCATGATCATTTCTTCAACGGAAGTTGCGGTGGGGACGAGATACGGCTGCACGCCCCACATCATGGCTAAACGCGGATAGGTTTCGGGTTCGGGTGTGAAGGCGAGCACCGGAACGCTGGGACGTTCTTTGGAGAGGATGCGCGCGCTGTTTCCGGTTCGCGTGAAAATCGCAATCGCTTCCACGTTGCGATCACGCGAGAGTTCGCGCGCGGCGCGAGCGATGGCGACGGCGTCCACCGAAGTAACGTCGTGCATCTCGCGGAAGTGTCCCCAATCTTTTTCGTGTATCTCCGCTTCTTCGGCGATGAGCGCCATCATCTTCACCGATTCCACCGGATGCTGACCCGATGCAGTTTCGGCGGAGAGCATCACCACGTCGGTGCCGTCGAAGATCGCATTCGCCACATCCGACGCTTCGGCGCGGGTGGGGCGCGGATTGTTGATCATAGATTCCAACATTTGCGTGGCGGTGATGACGATCTTGCCTTTAGCATTCGCCGCTTCGATGATTCGTTTTTGCGCCGATGGAACAACTTGCGGGCTTAGCTCCACGCCCATATCGCCGCGCGCCACCATTACGCCTTCCGAAGCGTCCAAGATCGCTTTTTTCGAGTTTGGCGATGATCGGGGTGTTGGCTTTCGCCGGGTTGATCTTTTGAATCGCGCGGCGCACGTCAATCACGTCTTGCGCGCGCTGCACAAAAGAAATGGCAACATAATCCACGCCGTGTTCCAAACCAAAAGTGAGGTCGGCGCGATCTTTTTCGTTGAGGGCTGGCACGTTGACGAGAATACCCGGCAGATTAATTCCTTTGCGTGATTTCAACACGCCGCCGTTGGTGACGGTGACGACAACGTCGGTGTCCGTGGTTTCCGTGACCTGACACTCGATGTTGCCGTCATCCAGCAAGATTCGATCTCCGGGATTCAGATCCCACGGCAAGCCGCGAAAAGTGGTGCTGACAATTTGCTGATTACCTTCCACTTCGCGTGTGGTGATGGTGAACGTCGCGCCGGATTCTAAGGTGACGCCGCCATTCGGAAATTCGCCGATGCGAATCTTGGGGCCTTGTAAGTCTTGCAAGATGGCAATGGGCTTTTTGAGGCGGGCGGCTGCCGAGCGGATGTTGGTGATGAGTTGAGCGTGATAGTCGTGTGTGCCGTGCGAGAAGTTAAGGCGGGTGACGTTTATGCCCGCTTTGATCAGTGATTCAATTTTTTCGGGCGTGTCTGAAGCGGGACCTATCGTAGCAATTATTTTTATTCGAGGCATGGGCGAGATTATACGCGGTGGGTGATCTGATCGCAGGTGACTGTCACCTTCCTTCGCCCTTCAGATCGCTGAACGGCGTAGGCTTATCCGTAACGATCAAACCTATTTGGCGCGCTTTGGCAACGGCGCCGCTGCGATTCGTCACCCCTAATTTGAGATAGGCGTCCGTCAGGTGATCGCGGAAAGTAGGATCAATGATGCCCATAATTTCGGCGAGCTGCGCGGTGGATTTCTCCGGATAGGCGGCGCACAACGAGATCGCCTCTGTTTGGCGCGGGGTGAGCGATGATTCATCTTTGTTTTTCTTGCCCTTCGATCCTTCTAACACTTTGAGCACTTCCGGACTCCAGTAGCGTCCATTTTCCCTGACGATGGAAGTGATAATCGCCCCACATTCTTGCGCGGCGTAGAGATCATCTTTAATAATGTAGCCGCTCACGCCGGTCTCAATGATCGCTTTGATTAACGTGGTCTCGGTATACATCGTGGCGACCAGCACATGGATGTGGGGATACATTCTGATAATTTTTGGGATGACGTGAAAGACGGGAAACGCCATCTTGTTCTCTTTAGAGGTTGGCACGTTGATGTCGAGCCACAACAAGTCAACATGTTTCCGCTCCAACAGAGGCATCAACTCGTCGCCACACATGGCACTGCCAACTATTTTGATGTGCGGCGTGTTCGCCAAGTATTCCTTGTAGCCTTCATGGATCGCCGGATAATCATCAACGATTGCAACGTGGATAATGTCCTGTGTCATGTCTGTCTTCCATCTGTCCATTGTGGTCAGGGCTGCCATCTCAAATAGACTCGCGTCCCTTGTCGCGGTTTGCTGTGCAACGTGGATAATGTCCTGCGTCATGTCTGTCTTCCCTCTGTCCATTGTGGTCAGGGCTGCCATCTCAAATAGACTCGCGTCCCTTGTCGCGGTTTGCTGTCTATCGTCAGTGAGGCGCGGATGATGTTCGCCCGCTGGAACATCCCGGCTATTCCCAAGTGATCATCGTCTACCAAGGCTGTTGTATCTAACTCTCCGCCAAAGGGGAAACCGACTCCGTTATCTTCCACCGTTAGATCGACGCCGCGCGGGTTAACCGTCCCACGAATCGTAATGGTGGTTGCGTGGGAGTGTTGTAAAGCATTTTCACATGCTTGTTGAATGATACGGTAAATGTGTTGTTCAATATGAAGATCGTAGCGACTGCCGTCCTCTTTCACGTCCAAGATGATGTCGAGATCGCCGTCCGCTTGCTGTTCCGTCTCGTCGCGCAAGTATCGCAGCGCAAACCCGACTCCGTAATCGAGCATCTTGGGGCGCAGATTGGTGATGGCATGGCGAATGTCGTTCATCACCTTGTCCCATTTTACAAAAAACTCCGGTGGCAGATTGAATTTGGCGATCTCATCT
>JACRLA010000147.1 GCA_016215145.1 Chloroflexota bacterium | reverse complement strand
TTGGCGATTCATAATGATGTCGCCGCCGCCGTAGATAGCATCTTGCGTGGTCGCCCGTTGCCCACCGAATTGCGTTACACGGATGAAAACGGTGAAGTGAAGATCGAGTCGGCGCCCGCAGTGATGACTCCGTTGAAGAGTGGAAACGGTCGAGGTGCGGATCGGTCACGCGGTGGTGATCGGATGCCCTTCGATCCAACAGCCTCACGCCAAGCGACGGTGTCACCGTCATCCGCTTCGTCAACCGAGTCGCGCAACCTCAACACGATCAATATCTACGCTTACGGATTGACACATCAGAAACTTGAGCAAGCAGCGAAGCGTTTGCGTTTGCCGTTGAACATGGTGGACGATCTTGATGAGGCGCAAGCGTTGGTGACTCTCAAGACGTATTATCGCCGTCATCAGCGCCCGATCTCCGACGCCGAAGAGCGCGGTATTCCGGTGTATGTGTTGCGCTCGAACACGGTAACGCAGATGGAAAATTTTTTAGCGGACATGTTTCAGATCAGCGCCGAAGAACCGATGACTGGCGACGTGGTGGATGAGGCGTTGCGCGAAACAAAATCGGCGATTGATCTGCTGCGGAATGGCGAAGCGAGCAGCATGGATCTTTCGCCGCGCGCGGCGGCGGTTCGACGGCGACAACACGAAATGGCGCGCGAGGCGCAACTCGTCTCACACTCGTACGGGCGCGAGCCGTATAGGCGTGTGAGAATCTTTAGAGAATAACTTTTGTTCCTCACCCTCGAAGGTCCTGAAGGCTCCGGCAAATCCACGCAATGCAAATTGCTCGCCGAGCATTTAACGTCGCTCGGTCACAACGTGCTGCTCACGCGCGAGCCGGGCGGCACGGAGATCAGCCAGCAAGTGCGGCAGATCATCATGGATATGAAAAACAAGTCCATGTTTCCCGCCACAGAGTTTTTGTTGTTCTCCTCGGCACGGGCGCAGTTGGTGCGCGAAAAAATTCGCCCGCACTTGAACGCGGGCGGAATTGTAATTTGTGATCGTTACTTTGATTCATCAGTGGCGTATCAAGGTTACGGTCACGGTCTGCCGCTCGATTCCATCCGCGCCATCACCGCCTTTGCCACCGACAACTTAATCCCCGACCTCACACTGCTCCTCGACATTGACCCCGAGCGCGGTTTGCGCCGCCGCCGAAGCAACAACGAAGAATGGAATCGACTCGACGATTACGAATTGGCATTTCATCGCCGTGTGCGCGATGGTTTTTTTGAACTTGTGAAAGCCGCCCCTGAACGCTGGCGGGTGATCAATGCCGATAAAAATGTGGAGGAGTTGCAAGAGGAAATTAGGGGAATTGTGGAAAAGCAGATCAAGGCGGGTAAATAGTTGGCACACTACTATCATGTTGACGATTCGGGCGATCCGGGTTTCAGCGGATCGTTGTCGTCTTCTTCTTACTTCGCGTTAGCAATGGTCAAATTGGCTGAACGCGCCCCTTTGCCAGAAATAAAGACACTTCGCCAAACTCTTAATCTTGATTCAGGTTTTGAATTCAAATACCACACTACCAAACTTCGACAAAAAGATTTTTTCTTTGAGATGATTCAATCTCTCTCTTTCCAGATTCGCGCCGTCGTCGTCAAAAAGCAATTGCTTGGCGGCAATTTGACACAACTCAACGGGCAAGACTTCACTACTCATTTTCTCGCGCAACTTATTTTGCGGGCATCGGATATGGAAATCGCCAATGATATTTTGATCATTGACAGCGCGACATCTGCTTCAATCCGCGCCTTGCGGCTAAAACTTTCTGAGGAATGTCGTAAAGCAAATCGTGTACGCCCCTTCAAGAAAATTGTTGGGGGAGATTCGCATCGAGAGGATGGACTTCAGCTAGCAGATATGATAGCGGGCGCAATCAGAGATCGCGTTATATTTTCTCAGGAAAGATATTACAAAACTTTCGCCAAAAATGTTGTGGATTTGTGGGTGATGCCTAACAGAGAAGTGAAATAAAACACCCCCAGCTATCCTTAGTTATAAGGAAGACAGCCTCAGGTGGCTACCTTGTCGCTGGGGGCGGGTAAACCAGACGAACTGGTTTATTGATTGCAAAAATCATATCTCTAAATTTAGTGAAAGTCAATATGAAAGAAACTTCCGCGATGACGGCGTACGAAAAACAGACTTTCACAGATTCTACATTGACTCCTTTTCGCTTGATGCTACAATCCTAACATCAACGCTGAAGTGAGAAAACCTATGGCATCCGATCTCCGCGAACCTATCCGCTTTCTTCAACTTGAAAATACCCGTCTCACGGAAGAGAACCGCGACCTGCGCGAAGAAATTGAAACGCTGCGTCAGGTGTTAGATGCCATGATCGTTTTGCAGGACATCTCTACTTCAATCACCTCAAAGACGAACATACTCGGCTTGTTAGATCGTATCCTCGAGTCGGCGCTCAAAGCCATCAGCGCCACCGCCGGGTCGCTCATCCTCATTGACGAGGACACGCACGAACTTGTCTTCACTGTTGTTCACGGTAGCGCGCGCGAGTCGCTCGTCAATTATCGTTTGCCACAAGGCACCGGCATCGCCGGTTGGGTCGCTCAACATTTCGAACCGGTCATCATCCCCAACGCCCGACTCGATCCGCGTTTTTCATCAACCGTAGATAATCTCTTTCACTTCGAGACTCACACCATGATGTGTGTCCCCATCGCCACCTCGAATCGTATGCTGGGCGTCCTTACCGCACTCAACAAAAACAACAACAAAGAATTCACCTCAATGGATCTCGCTTTGTTCGCCGTCGTGGCTCAACTGGCTGCTACCGCCATGGAACGCGCCGAACACGTCACCGCAGTGCCACAATAAAAACAAACGCGCCTCTACAAACAAGACCTCGCGGGTTTTAGAAACCCGCGAGGTCTTTTCGTTTACCCAATCCCCTCAAACAAGACTTCCGAAGTTTTGAAAACTTCGGAAGTCTCAACGCCTCGCTTCAATTTCACTACCCTCGCAACACCGCGCCCACCATGTCCCTCGCCCGCTTCACAATCTTCTCGCGCACCTTCGCCACATCCGTATCAGTCAACGTGCGATCTTCCAGTTGATACGTCAGACGATACGCCAGACTCTTCTTGCCCGATCCAATTTGATCACCGCGATACAGATCAAATAGATTCACACTCGCCAACACCGCGCCGCCTGATTCTAAAATCAACGCTTGCACCTGCGCCGCCGCCACCGACTCGTCCACGATCAACGCGATGTCCTCAACCACAGGTGGGAAGCGCGAGATGCTCAAACTGGGATGACCGAACGGCACACGCGCCGTGATCATTTCAAGATCGAGATCCGCCGCCAAAAGGGATGCCGCCTCACCGGTGTAACCGCCAGCCTTTAAAAAGCTTTGGCTCACCAGTGGATGCACCTCGCCAAACACACCGACGGCGTCACCGTTGATCAAAAGCTGCGCCGTCCGACCCGGTCGAAACGTGGGGTGTTCAATCGGCGACACACTTACATTCGGCAGATGCAACCCATCGGCGAGTGCCATCACCACGCCCTTCAGATCATAAAAATCCATCGCCGAGCGATCCGCTTTCTGCCATCCTTCGGGATCGCGCGGGCCCGTTAACGCAATGGCGATACGGCGCGGCTCGTCGGGTAGCGGATTCTTTTCGTGCGGCATATACACCTTGCCCGCTTCAAAAATCGCCACGCGATCTGTAAAGCGCACATTGCTCGCCACCGATTCAAAAACGCTGGACAAAACCGAATGACGCATCACCGTGCGATCCGAAGCGATTGGGTTTTGCAGAGTCACGTAACCGCGATCATCCTTCATCTTCAACATCGCTTCTCGCTCCGGAGTCGTCAAACGATACGAGACGATCTCTTGCAAACCCACGCTCACCAAAATATCTTTGGCACGATTCTCAACTTCCAGTTCGGTGTTCGTGCGCTGCGGCGGCGTGGTGTCGGTGATTTGTGTTTCGGGAATATTTTCGTAACCGTAGACGCGAGCAATATCCTCAATCAGATCAGCCTGACCGATCACACCTTCGCCAACATCCATCCGATGATCAGGCACAGTCACGCGCACTTCGGCTTCACGCTTATTGCGAATCGGCTCGCACATAAACTCCAGCGACTCCAAAATTTTCACGATGCGCGTCAACGGAATCCGAATCCCTAACAACCGTTTCACATCCGCTTCGCCAATATCCACTTTGATCGTTTTCGGCTTGCGCGGATACACATCCACGAAACCTTTGGCGACCACGCCGCGCGCCAGAGTCCGCATCATCTCCGCCGCGCGTTTGCACCCGCGTTCTGCCATTGCCGGATGCACGCCACGACTGAAACGATAACCCGCTTGCGACGATTCGAGTGATTGCGCTTTCACCGTGCGGCGGATGTTGATGAAGTTCCACGCCGCCGCCTCAAGCAAAATGTTTTTCGATTCCTTCGACACTTCACTCTCGCCGCCGCCCATCACCCCGCCGATGGAGAGCGCGCCTGCCGTATCGGTCACCAAGATCGTGAACGGATCAAGTTTGCGATCCATATTGTCGAGAGTCAACAATCGCTCATCCTTCTTCGGCAAGCGCGTGATGATCGTCGGCGTTTTCCCATTGGCGCGTTTCACCAACACATCGTAGTCAAAGGCGTGAAGCGGCTGACCTGTTTCGAGCATCACATAATTCGTGATGTCCACGATATTGTTAATCGGTCTCATGCCCGCAAGTCTTAACCGTCTCTGCATCCAATACGGCGAAGGCGCGATCTTCACATCCCGAATCAACATCGCCGTAAAGCGCGGATTCAATTCCGATTCTTTGATCTCGATATTGAGACGACCTTTGAGTGTCGCACCATTTTGAATCACGTCGAGCGGCATCGCTTTCAATTTTTGATTCGTCAGCGCGGCGATCTCACGCGCGACGCCGTATACATTCGCGTTGCGCGCCATGTTCGGGTTGATCTTCACCGTGAAGATCACATCGCCGATGGTGTCGGCAAGCGACATTCCAACGGGGGCATCGTCATCCAAAATGATGATGCCTTCGTGTTCTTCGCTGATGCCCAACTCTTTTTCCGAACACACCATCGAGTACGATTCGACGCCGCGAATTTTCGCGCGCTTGAGAGTCATCAACACTTGCCCCTCTTGATGCCCATCGTACAAAGTCGCGCCTTCTTTGGCGTAAGCCACTTTGATCGGCTTCGCCAAGGCACCCGTGCCTTTAAGATCGAAAATGTTCGGCGCGCCGGTCAACACCGTTTCTTCTTTTGCGCCGCCCCAATCGAGTCGCAACAGCGTTAGCCGATCGGCATTGGGATGCGGCATCACTTCGAGAATCTGCGCCACCACAATTTTTTCACGATCCCAACTGAAGCCGCTCACTTTAAATTCTTGCTTGCCGTCCTTTGACGGCGCAGGCATCGCCGCGCCGATGTATTCGATCTCTTCCACCTCAAGACCGGCAAACGTTAACTTGCGCGCGATCTCTTCTGGCGAAAGAGTAATTTTGACGAAATCTTTTATCCAACTTAAAGGAACTTTCATAGTTTATTCTCCAAAGGAAAGAAAGGAAATTTTAGAAACGAAGGAAAGCCTTTCCCTCTTTTCCCTTCTTTCCATTATTTCCCTTTTGCATTCAGAACTGACTCAAGAACCGCAAATCATTTCCCCAAAAATATCTTATGTCTTCGATCTTGTATTTCAACATAGCGATGCGTCCAGGTCCCATGCCGAACGCGAAACCGGAAAATACTTTGGGGTCATAGCCGCCGTTCTTCAACACAATGGGATGCACCATGCCGCAGCCGAGAATCTCCAACCAGCCGCTGCGCTTGCACACGGCGCACCCTTTACCGCCGCACACGAAACATTCAATATCCATTTCTGCGCTGGGTTCGGTGAAAGGGAAGTGATCGGATCGAAACCGAGTCCGCACCCCCTTGCCGAAGATGCGCCGCGCGAAATCGGTCAGCGTGCCTTTGAGATCGCTCATGCGAATCCCTTTGCCAACGGCGAGTCCTTCGAT
>JACRLA010000116.1 GCA_016215145.1 Chloroflexota bacterium | reverse complement strand
TCCTTTCGTTTAAATTTTAAAGCGCGGGGAGTTTACCATAGACGCTAAAGGCGAGTCAAGGAAACCGAGTACCCTCATTGAAAATGTTACCGAGTACGGGGGATCGGCCGCCACCCGCGCGCCAAAATTTACAGATTCGGAAATACCACCAGGCTTGGTGCGTTGTTCTGATTACGACGATGCCATGTTGTAGATAACGGGCATTTGCCCCTTCCACTTTTTCCATACATCATCGTCAGTAATCAGATCAGCCATGAAATGGCCCACATTGATTCTGCTGGTTATACCCGCATCAAAGATTGCGCTTCTAATCGGCGAAGAGTACACCTCGTACTTGGTAACCTCGCTTTCATCGATCAAATTGTCCGGGCGAACCGCAGCCCACTCGATTGTTCTATCGCTTTGGCCTATCGTCCTACGTAGATAATCGGCAGCCCCCTCGTTGTCTAAGTGAGGAGGCAGTAGTGTACGAACGAGCCAAATCACGCACTTCTGCCCAAACGTAATTCGTTCGGGGATATCACGGTTGCTGTTGCCAGCGGTGTTCATGAGCACAAACCTGACCGGCTGTTCTGGTTTGTTTGCTTTGATAGCGTTGCACAATCGGCGAGTGGTATCGGTCACAAGCATGCGTGGGTGGCCGTAAATGCCTTTAAAACTTATGTTGTGTCCCAGACACGAAGCCACAGCCTCACACCCATTGACATGCTGAGCCATCTCAGCGTCGCTAAGATCTAGGACACTTGCTCGGATTACGGACACGTTGTCATGGTTTTTGATGGTTTCAGGCAGTGTGTTCAACACTCGCACAATTATCTTGACAGTCTGTCCACGTTTTAACAGCTGTTCCACGAGCAACCGGCCCGTTGCGCCACTTGCGCCAACAACAAGGGTTGTCATCTTATTCCTCCTTAGTAAAAGTCATGATATTAACGCCCAACGAATTAAGGATTGATGCGGCGGAATAAGAGAAAATCAAAAACACATTTCCCTGCGCTGCCATATCAATATCTGGAATTAGTATAAGCCGACATCTCTTTGAGTCAAGTTACAAAAGATCGTGCGGCTGTTGCAAAGCCAGAGAAGTTGTATCTCTCCAACATGGAAATGAATTTCCATTTATACTTTCTATGATGATCACAACCACCCATCGCACCGCCGATGAATTTCTTGAACACGCCGCGCCCACGCTTGAGAAAAACGAAGCGGCAAACAATTTAATTCTTGGCATGAGTTTGCGTTTGAAAGAATCGCCGCACACGTTTGAGACCACGCCCTTCTTCGCAACTGTGACAGATCGTGATCGGGTCGTCCTCGCCGCCGTGATGACCCCGCCGTTCAAACTTGTTCTTTCCAGCGATGCCGATGATTACGGCGACGCAGTTCGGAGTGCCGTCAACGCGTTCACCAAAAACCTATTCTCACTTCACCGTCCCATCCCGGGTGTCACGGCGGCTTCGGCGCTTGCCGAAAATTTTTGCGTGCAGTGGGCGCGCGTCGCTAAAGTTAATTATCGGATTGGAATGAAGCAGCGCATCTACGAATTGCGAACAGTGAATCCGCCGCAATGGGCGCAAGGAGCGATGCGGCTAGCGACGCGAACCGATCTTGATTTGGCAACACAGTGGGCAATCGCCTTCAACGACGAAGCACTCGGCACACCGGCTGGAAACCTTCGCGGGTTGGTGGAACGAAAGATCGAAGCGCGCGAGTTGTATGTGTGGGTTGACGGCGAACCTGTTTCAGGAGTCGGCGTCAACTTGGTGTATACGCCGCCGCCGTTTCGCGGCAAAGGCTATGCCTCATCGTGCGTCGCCGCGCTGAGTCAATTGCAATTAGATTCGGGTTATCAGTTCTGTGTGTTGTATACCGATCTGGCGAACCCCACCTCGAACAGCATTTACCAGAAGATCGGTTACGTGTCGGTGTGTGATTCGGATGACTATATTTTTGAAAATGCAAATTAAACAAAACCCTAACACTTTCTGAACAACTTTCCTCTACCGTTGAGCGCATGACCAACATTCAAAACACCTCCACGCTCATCGCCGTCCCTCATTCTGCCCCAACGGTGGTTGCCCCTGCGCGCCGCGCCACCATGCTCTGGCACTATCTCGCCCTCGTCGGTGTGATGTGCATTGCCCTCTTCTTCCACGTTTATCAATTAGATCGTGAAGGCTACGGCAATATGTATTACGCCGCCGCCGTGAAGAGCATGTCGCTCGATCTCAAAAGTTTTTTCTTTAATTCATTCGACACGGCGAGCTTCGTCACGGTAGATAAACCGCCGCTCGGTTTGTGGATGCAAGTGTTCAGCGTGTGGTTGTTTGGCTATAGCGGAATCAGTTTGATGCTGCCGCAAGTGATCGCCGGAGTGTTGTCGGTTGCGCTTCTTTACGTTTTGGTGCGCCGCGTCTTCGGGGAGTGGGCGGGGTTGATCGCTGCGCTGGTGTTGGCGGTGACACCGATCAGCATCGCCGCCAATCGCAACAACACCATGGACAGTCAACTCGTCTTCACATCGTTGCTCGCCGCCTGGGCGATCTCACTCGCGGCAGAGCGCGGCAAGTTGCGTTGGTTGTTGCTCTGCGCGTTTTTCGTCGGCGTGGGCTTCAACATAAAAATGCTGCAAGCCTACATGGTGCTGCCCGCCTTCTATGCCGTTTATTTTTTAACCGCGGCAACGCAATGGTGGAAACGCATCGTGCATTTAATCATCGCCACTGTTTTGTTGATTGTCGTTTCGTTTGCTTGGGTCGTCATCGTTGATCTCACGCCGCCCGAATCGCGCCCGTTCATTGGCAGCAGCACCGACAATACGGTGATGGAATTGATCGTCGGGCATAACGGAGTTGCGCGAATCGGTGGAAGCTTACGCAGCCTCTTAAGACCTGGGGGGACGCCGCCGAATCAAAATCCGAATCCGCCTCAAGATGGCGCGCCGCCGAATCAAAACTTCAACCTGCCCCCGAATCAAAATGGCGCGCCACCGAATCGTCCCCCGTATCCACCGCCGAATCAAAATCCGAATCCACCTCAACCGCCGCAAGGCGCGCCGAGCCCGGGCGGCGAAACCGGAACAGAAGGCATCTTCCGTTTATTCAATCAACAACTCGCCGGTCAAGCAACGTGGCTGTTGCCTCTTGCATTGTTCTCGCTCATCGTCTTATTAGCGCGTCTGCCATTCACCAACGAACATCGCGCGGCATTGTTGTGGGGCGCGTGGCTGATACCGCAAGTGATCTTCTTTAGCTACGCCGGACTCTTTCACCGTTACTATTTAGAGATGATGGCGCCGGCGATAGCCGCGCTCGTCGGCGCAGGCGTGGTGCTGATGTGGAATAGCTACCGCGATTCACGGTGGCGCGGTTGGCTGCTGCCTGTGGCATTGATCATCGGGGCGGCGACAGAGATTTTTATTTTGCGCGAATACGCTGACCAGCGGCGATGGCTCACGCCGCTCATCGGCGGCGTCACCGTGATCGTGTGTGTGGCGTTGATCATTTTGAAGTTCAAACGAGTCGTCATCCTCTCACGCGCGTTTGTCGTCATCGGCTTATTAGCATTGCTTGTTGCCCCGTCGGTGTGGAGCGCAACGGTATTCTTGGGCGGCGACGCCGGGCTGCCATTCGCCGGACCGGAATTGTTGTCCTCTCCGCGACGTGGCGGCATCGCTCCCAACATAACTCGCTTGACGACGTATCTCGAAGCGAATCGCGGCGGCGCAAAATTTTTAGCGGCGACGATGAACGCGAACTCTGCCGCGCCGCTGATCATTGAAACGGGCGAAGCGGTGATGACGATGGGCGGCTTTAGCGGGCGCGACAACATTTTGACCGCGCCCGAACTTGCCGAGCGCGTGAAGAATAACGAAGTGCGATTCTTTTTAGTGCCGCGTCAGGATAATAGAGCAGGGGGGTCGTCCGACAACAACGATCTAACGCGATGGGTGAATCAGAGTTGCCGCCTCATCGAGCGGTCTGCGTGGTCAACGCTCGACTCGCCTTCAGGCGGAGGACCCAGCGCGGGCGGCGGCGCGGAGTTGTTTGACTGCAAGAAGTGAGCAAAACACCGAGTGTTTTTTTGAAACACTGCGTAAAAAGAGACAGACTTCCGAAGTCTCGCAGACTTCGGAAGTCTGTCTCTCTTTCATCATGATCAATTTGACTTTCAACCTTGCTTCTTCTCAATCTCGCTCAATACCTGCATCACCTTCGGCAATGGGTCTTGCCACAACCAGTTCACATTCAGCCAAAAGTTTTTCAACACGAGTGACCGATACACACCATCGTTCTCAATCGGCACAGGTTTATATTTTCCGTCTGCGCCCAATTGATAAAAATCTGCGCGGCGGCGTTTGGGGCGCGGGTCAATAATCCAATACTCGCGCACGCCCGCTTCTTCATACTCCTCAAATTTTTCGGCGCGATCACGCCCGACGCTGTCATCGGAGATCACTTCAATGATCAAATCGGGAGCGCCGTCAAAATACTTTTCTTGCCATTGCCCTAATCGCTCGCGCGTCACAAAAAATAAGTCGGGCTCGCGCCCAGAATTTGGGAGCTTTGCCTGCGCCGGACCAGACATGAGCCGCCCCAAATCGTGCGCTTCCACAAAGAAGCCTAGCAACCTGTTGAGAAAATCCACAATCAATTGATGAAGTATGCTCACCGTCATAGTTGTTACCACCTCTCCGTTCACCCATTCGGCGTGATCATCTTCGCCAAAGCGATCTAAAAATTCTTCGTACGTCATTCCTAATTTTTTATCTGTGGGTGCTACATTCGGTGGCGCAATCGTCGTCATCGCTGCCTCCTTTCTACTGACATCATTCTATAACAAATCCCGCTTTACATCTCATCTCGTTTCCTAATTAACGACGCCGTCGGCTTAAACTCCATGCGCCACAAAGGGATGCAGAGAAGGGCGGCGATGCAAGTAAGTGTTGCCGCAGTGAGCATCGGCGCGTTGGGGCTGATCTGTTCAAAGAGCAAACCGGCGGCAACAGGACCCAAGATGCGCCCTAATCCTTGAATCGATTCGGCGAGCCCAATTGTTTGTCCGCGTTGTCCGGGTGGTGAAGCGTAAGTGAGCAATGCCATCATCGCCGGTTGCGAGATGCCGCCGCCAAACGAGATCAACGGCGTGACGATGAGCGCGGGTAGAAGTAAATTGGCGGTTCCCATCACGCCCCACGCCGCCGCGCGCGAGACCAGACCCCCTGCCACCATCGCCTTCTCTCCATAACGCCGCACCAATGGACCCACTAACCAAAATTGCGTAATGACGCCAGCGATGCCGACGATGGTCAGCATCGTGCCAATACTTGCTTGCACAAATTGTGCGTTGGCGCCAGGGAACAAAACTTTTTCCATCCACAGCGCGTACGTAGTTTGAAAATTAAAGAAGGCGAAGTTGACCACAAAACCAATCGAGAGCAACAGCGCGATGCTCGGCAGACGCAGCAAACCAAGCCGCCCGCCTTGGGGCGCAGCGTGTGAGGCGCGAAGGTCGTCATCTTTTTTGCGGCGATCGGGCGTGAGCGATTCGGGCAAAGCAAACCGAAACTGCGGCGGCGGCGAAGTAGGCGGCGCGTGGACCGAATGCCGCCGCCATGCCTGCGCCAAACGCCGGGCCAAATAAGAAGCCCGAGCTAAAGGCGGCGTTGACGATTCCTAATCCGCGCGCGCGATCTTTTTCTTCGGTGATGTCGCTGAGGTAGGCTTGCGCCACCGAGATGTTGCCGCCGGTGATGCCGTCAATGATGCGCGCCACATACAACATCGGCAAACCGACTGCCGCGCCGCTTAATAAAAACGCGATGAGTGTTCCGGCTTGACTCAAGATCAACACCGGACGCCGCCCGATACGATCCGAAAGTTTGCCCAAGCGCGGCGAGGCGATGAATTGCGCGGTGAAGTAGGCGGTGGCGATGCCGGTGATCTGCATGGCACTCGCGCCGAATTCGTTTTGGGCATAAAGCGGCAACACCGGCACGGTGATGCCAAAGCCCAAAATATCCACGAAGACGATCATGAAGATGGGGAAGAGGGGAGAACGGAAGAAGTTTTTGGCGCGAGAGAGTTGAGAGTTCATGTAAAGAGTGAAAGATGAAGTGAAGTATGAAGTTAAAAGTTCTAAGTGCAAAGTGCGACGTGGGAAGTGAGTTCACTTTAGCCACTTTTCATTTTAGTCACTTTTCACTTTAGTGAATTTGAATTTGTGCGCCGCTTCTCGCACGACAGTGCCGTGACCCACACAGACAATTTGCGGTTTGAGATCGGCTTGGAGTTTTACGGATTGGTTTTGTTTGGCTTCGTCCCAAGTGAAGGGGCTGACGGCATTATAGATTTGGTCTTTTGAAGTGCGGAGCGAATCGCCCGCGAGGAGGATGTTGTGTGACGGCGAAAAATACGAAATGTGATCGGGCGTGTGACCCGGCGTGCTGATGACACGCAAGCCGCCGAGAATGGGCAGCACATCGCCGTCTTTCACGATCTCATCAACTGGGGTGGGTGGATAGATAAACATTTTTGCGGTTAGCGAGAACACTAGTTTGAGGAGCGGGTTGGATAGTTTGGGTTCACGAGGCGGCATCCCCTTGGCGGCGCACTCCGCCTCATATTCACTGGCGTAAATTTTCGCGCCCGTCAATTCGCGTAATGCTTTCGCGCTACCGACGTGATCGCCATCGGCATGAGTGAGCAAAATGCGTTTGAGATCATTCGGCTTGCGCCCGATCTCTTCGATATATTTTAAAATCTTTTTCTCGTTTTTCGGCAGGCCGGTGTCAACGAGTGTGAGCCCATCGTCCTCAACAATGAGAAAGGCGTTGACGATGGAGAGCGGGATGCAGTGAAGGTTTGGAGTGATTTGCATGGCTTACGATTCGGTTCGTTTGCCCAAGACCAACAAAACTGTTGAGCCGATGCCGACGATTCCGAAAACTGTTAAATACGAAAACTGAATCGGTTTGTTCCCTAACATGCTCCATAGATTCGCCAGCGCGACACCAAAGCCATAAGTGAGAGTCATGCTCAACATGGGGTTGGCGGCATCCCTGTGTCGAGCGGCGTAGATCGATCCGGCGGCAATGGCAAATAACATCGTGGCGATCAAGCGGCTGGTCAATAGATCGCCGGGCCAGACCCAGATCAAATTTGAAGGTCCATTGTCGGTGATGAAAAGGGCGAGTCCCCACAAGATCATCACCACTGCTAATGCACCGAACCAATATTTAGTAAAAGTGTGTGCGCCTTCACCCGACTCGTTTGGCGTGAACGTTGGCAAACGGAATGTGTAATACAACGAGACCACTGCCATGCCACCGGCGATAATCAAAAAGGCATAAGTGATCGGCGCGGTGAAATCGAAGCGATTGAGATGAAACAATAGTACGACGGCGACGATAGGCGCAAGATAAACAGCCAACACGATCAACGATAACGTCATGCGTCGCGCGCTTAACTTTTCTAAAACTAAAAAGCACAACACCGCAAAAGCCCAACCTGCTACGGCTAACATTCGACTCGCCAATGGCGGCAACGCCCAAGCAAAGCTGAGTGGTAAGTTGAACCACCAAAATGGACTGCCGATGAATCCACCGGCGAGA
>JACRLA010000115.1 GCA_016215145.1 Chloroflexota bacterium | reverse complement strand
CTGGCGCGTGGCTGGATGAAATTTCCTGATCGCTGTTACCTGCAGGTCACTGGCATTCACACCTTCCCCGATTACTTGCAAGGAAGGATATTTGCCGATCTAAAAATTTAATAACTGGATTTACGCAAAACACATCAGCGTCGTTGCGAGGAGCGTTCTGTGCGACGAAGCAATCTCAAAGCGTGAGCGAGATTGCTTCGTGAAGAACACTCGCAATGACGTTAACGACTCAATGTGCGTAAGTCCAGCGAAATACGCTATCTGCCATTGGCTATTTGCCATTGTCTATCGGCAGCGTAAACCTCACCACCGTCCCCCGCCCGACCTCACTCTGCGCTGTGATCTCGCCGCCGTGCATCGTCACCAAATTTTTGGCAATCGCCAAACCCAAACCACTGCCACGCGACTCTTTAGATTTGTAAAAGCGATCAAAGATGCGCGGCAGATCATCGGACGAGATGCCCTCGCCCGTGTCACTCACACTCACTTCAACTTTCTTTGCGGCGAGCGCCACACTCACGGTGATGCCGCCACTCGCGGTGTGGCGCAAGGCGTTGGCGATCAAGTTGGTCAGCACTTCCCGAATCCGCACGGGGTCAATATCGAGCAAGGGCAGATCGTTGGGAGTTTCCACGCGCAAAGCAATCGCACGCGAGTCGGCATCCGCACGGAAAGAGGTTGCCGTTTCGGTGATCAACACGGTGAGATCCGTTAACTCACGATGCAACTTCAGTGTGCCGCTTTCGGCGAGTGACAACGTGCGGAGATCATCTATCAATCGCGAGAGAACGCGCGTCTCTTCTAAAATGGGCGTGAGATGATCTTCGTCGGCGGGATAAATGCCGTCGAGCAATCCTTCAAGGTTGCCTTGAATGACGGCGAGCGGCGTGCGAAGTTCGTGCGTCACATCGGCGAGTAAGTTGCGGCGTTGCTGTTCATTCGTTTGCAAACGTTCGGTCATGGAATTAAACGCTCGCGTCAACCCGCGCAGTTCGCGCGCGCCGCGCTCGCGCACTCGCGTGGTGTAATCGCCCTGCTCCACTCGCCCTGCCGCGCTAATCAAATCATCTAACGGAAAAGCGATAGACCGCAAGATACGCACTACTATTGAGAGGATGACAAGCAAAAAGACGACGAGAGGCACATACAAGTATGGCGACGTAAAATCCCCTTGACGCCCAATGACGTAGCCCAACCAAGTGAAGAAAGCGCACAAGCCAAGCGGGAACAACAAGAACACACAACCGATATGCCGCAAGAAGGGGCGCGGTTGACGCTTGGGCGGGGACCAAGGTTGATTAGCGGGCCACCAACGCGGGCGGCGACGATGACGAAAGAAATTCATGTGTCAGAAAATTTGTAACCCACGCCATACACGGTCAAAATATATTTTGGTTCGCGCGGGTTGGGCTCGAGCTTGCGCCGCAAATTTTTGATGTGGGCGTCAATCGCCCGCTCGTAAGACTCAAACGCCACGCCGCGCACTGCATCCAACAATTGAGCGCGCGTGAAAATTCTTCCGGGTTGTTTGGCAAGCGCGGCGAGCAATTGAAATTCAGTTGAAGTCACTTCCACAAATCGATCGCCCAGGCTGACGCGCATTCGCGGCACGTCCAGAGTCAAGTCGCCGACGCGAATCATTTCCACAGCCGAGGCGGCAACCCCTTCGGCGCGGCGCAGCACCACGCGCACCCGCGCCACCAATTCCTTCGGGCTGAACGGTTTGGTCATGTAATCATCCGCGCCGAGTTCGAGTCCTACTAATTTATCTGACTCTTCGCCGCGCGCGGTGAGCATGATGATCGGCACGTTAGAGTCTTTGCGGATGGCGCGCGTCACGTCGAGACCATCCAACTTGGGCAAGCCGAGATCGAGCACGATGAGATCGGGCTTCGCCGTGCGGGATGCCGACACCGCCGCAGCACCGTCACTCGCCGTGATGACGTGGTACCCCGCCTGCGCCAAATAATCGCGGGCGATCTTGATCATCTTCGGTTCGTCATCCACAACCAAAATTGTTTTCATCGCCAAGCATTATAACTTTGCACAGTCAACTATAACCACCGTGCTATTGGATTTCAATAACGACATTTCCCTTTTTATGTCCTGCATCAACATAGCGATGAGCCTCGGCAATCTGTTCCAATGGATAGCGTCTATCAATGACTGGTTTTATCTTCCCCGCTTCTATCAGTTCTTTAAGGGCAAGCAGATTATTGGTCGTATAGCCCGCTGTCCAAGGGAGTAATCGCTTGTTGCTTCTCTCCGAAGTCCCTCGCCTTTGAACCCCGTCTAACGGCCCAGGGTTAGGGTTCAGATAGGTTCCATTTTCGTTAAGCGATCTCAAACTACCTGCAAACGGGCTCTTGCCGATCGTATCCAATATGACATCATAAGTCTTGCCGTTTTTGGTGAAATCTTCCTGGGTGTAATCAATGACATGATCTGCGCTGATCGAGCGCAGCACATCCAACTTCGATGTATGGTCCACGCCAGTCACTTCAGCTCCGTAGTGCTTGGCAAGCTGTACGGCATAAGTACCGATACTACCGCCCGCACCGACAATTAAAACTTTTTGTCCGCGCTGGATATTTGCTTTGCTAAGAGCATGCAGTGCTTCGAGTCCACCAAAGGGAACGGCGGCGGCCTCCTCGTAGGGCATATTGACCGGTTTTTTTGCCAGCACCCCAGCCATCCCTGAAGGATTTTCAGGCAGACACATATACTCGGCGTATGTTCCCATATTAAGACCCGTGTATCCAAAAACCTGGTCGCCTGGCTTATATCGGGTTACATCTTTGCCAACTGATTCAATCTCCCCGGCGAACTCCATCCCAAGGATCGTTATCCGGGTTGGTTTTCTGATGCCAAAATATAGTCGAAGTAGGATCAAAAACACGAGAGGCAGTTTGAGCCTTCTGAACTCGGTGTCCGGTGTTGAGGCGGTTGCCGCATGTACTTTGATCAGGATTTCATTGTCTTTGGGAGTCGGTTTTGCTATCTCTCGGAGCTGAAGACTATCTGGCGAGCCATATTTTGTCCACACGATTGCTTTCATAAATATTCCTCAAGCACTTTCTCACGTTTGCTTATTCTGCGCCACAGTGATGACGACTTTCCCTTTGGCATGTCCTTCTCCAAGATAGCGCAGTGCTTCAGCCGTCTCACTTAACGTGTAACGTTTGTCTATGACAGTCACAACTTTGCCAGATTCGATGAGCTCGGTTATATAAACCAAATCTTTTGCATCTGCTCGAACTACCAAGAGTCCTATTTTCTTGCCCGTGATTCTTTTAATCAATGGTCCCAGAAACAAACTCTGAAACATTGTAACTACAGAACCTCCCACCATGAAATAACTTCCATTGGGCTTGAGCGCCCGTTGATAGGCGAAAACTGAACGATTCGCGATCACATCAAGGATCAAGTCATACTGCTTTCCATTTTGGGTGAAATCTTCTTGGGTGTAATCAATAACGTGGTCTGCGCCAAGCGAGCGCATCAATTCCAGTTTCTCTGTGTTATCCACACCGGTCACTTCAGCCCCGGCACATTTGGCAAGCTGAATTGCAAATGTACCCGTCCCGCCGCCTGCACCATTGATCAAAACTTTTTGCCCCGACTGTACCTGTCCTTTCTCACGAATCCCCTGCACGGCGATCAATGCGGCTTGTGGGATGGCGGCGGCTTCCGCGAATGTCATAGCGGCGGGTTTCAGCGCCAATGCCTTTTCAGAT
>JACRLA010000006.1 GCA_016215145.1 Chloroflexota bacterium | reverse complement strand
TACAACACCGAGACATCAATCGTGAACCGTTCCCAAGTGACGATGGTGCGATAGTGCGCGATGAGCGCGCCCGCCAGCCCGACAAAAAACGACGACACGGCGAAGGCGAGTAGCTTGTAACGAAAAAGATTGATGCCCATAACGGAGGCGGCTATATCTTGATCGCGTATGGCAATGAAGGCTCGCCCCCAGTGAGTCCGAAAAAGATTCACGGTGAGAAGCGCGGTCACTCCTACACATGCCCAGATGATCCAATAGAAGTTGAAATCAGTGTTCATGCGCTCGCCGAACAGAGTCGGGTTAGGGACGACCAAGGCATCCACGCCACCGGTGACCACATTCCAATGTGTGACGACCCACAAAATAATTTCTTGCGAGGCAATAGTGGCGATAGCGAGATACAACCCCTTGAGCCGCAATGACGGGATGCCGAAGATCGCGCCGACCAGCGCCGTGAAGAAACAGGAGATCGGTATCGAGAGGTACCACGGGATTCCAAAATTTCTTGTCAGTAGTCCGGTGGTGTAAGCGCCGACTGCCATGAAGCCGCCTTGCCCCAAACTGATCTGTCCGGTGTAGCCGACGAGGATGTTGAGCCCAATTGCCCCGACGATGGCGATGCCGACTTGATTCGCCAAATTAAGAAAATAGCGGTCAGCGAAGAAAGGAAATATCACGACGGCTATCAGCAACAGCACCACGCGAATCTTTTGAGCGTGTGTGCGCCGCAGTGTCATGTCGGCTTGGTAAGTGGTGTGGAAGATGCCTGATTCCATAATCTCTTTCATTTACCAATTACTAATTACAAAATTAGTAATTGGTAATTAGTAATTACACGCGCTCAATAATCTGCTGCCCAAATAACCCGTACGGTCTGACCATCAAGATGATGATCAAGACGATGAACGATACAACTTGATTCAACCCCTGACCGATGTAGCCGCCGGTGTAGGTTTCTAACAACCCAATAATGATGCCGCCGATGATCGCGCCCGGAATTGAATCGAGCCCGCCCAAGATAACAACAGGGAAGACGTGCAGCCCAAAGCTGCTGATCGTCCCGCTGACGCCGACAATGTTGGCGACCAAGGCACCGGCAATCGCGGCGGTGACGGCGGCGATAGACCAAGCCCAAGCAAAAATCCGCTTCACGCTGATACCCATGCTCAATGCCGCTTGTTGATCATCGGCGACGGCGCGCATGGCAATGCCCTCGCGTGATTTGCGGAAGAACAACGAGAACGCCGCGAGCATGATGACGGCGATGCCGATTGCCCACAACCGATCAGCGCCGATGGTTGCGCCCAAAATTTTTACCGGGTCGGTGGGGATGAACGGCGGAAACTCTTTCGGTTGACTGCCCCAGATCATTTTGACGATGGATTGCAGAACGCTGGAGAGTCCGATTGTCACCATAATCACCGAGATGATCGGTTCGCCGATCATCGGGCGCAAAACAAAACGTTCAACGGTGACGCCGACTCCGATTGCGATCAGCACCGTGAGAGTCATGCCTAAAGGCCACCACAACCCGAACTGACCAACCATGGCGTAGACGATGTAGGCTCCAACCAAAAGAAATTCACCTTGGGCGAAGTTGATCACGTCGCTGGCTTTGTAGATGAGGACGAAGCCCAAGGCGGCAAGAGCAAGGATCGCGCCGTTGGTGAGACCGGAGAGGGTGTATTGGATGAATAGTTCCATATTGGCTGATGGCTTATCGCGGATGGCAGATAGCATCTTGCTATTCGCTATCTGCCATTTGCTATCGGCTATCCGCTTCCGTTAAGACTCTCAATCTTCAACCGTGTCTGCAATGTTGCCGTGCGCCCGTCTTGATACGTGATCACCGTTTGCACGTCGAGATGCGAGTTCTGGCTGTAGAGAGCCGAGATGATGTCGGCGTAGCGTTGCGAGATGACGTTGCGCCGCACTTTGCGGGTGCGAGTCAGTTCGGCGTCGTCGGCGTCGAGTTCTTTGTGCAATAGTAAGAATCGTTTGATGCGCGCCGCAGGCGGCAGATCGCTATTTGCCATTTCCACTTGTTTGCGAACCAGATCGTATACGGGTCCCTTTTGTGCCAAGTCGGTGTAAGTGGTGTAAGCGATCTGGCGGTTCTCTGCCCACTTGCCCACGTTAGGAAAATCTATGTTGATCATCGCCGCCACAAACGGATAATCGCCGCCGAACACGACGGCTTCGCGCACGTACGGGCTGAACTTCAATTTATTTTCGATGAACTGCGGCGAGAACTTTGTGCCGTCGTGCAACGTCATCACGTCCTTCGCGCGATCAATGACGATGAGATGTCCGTCTTCGTCGAAGTAACCGGCGTCGCCGGTGTGCAGCCAGCCTTCTATTAATGAGGACGCTGTCGCTTCTTCGTTGCGGTAATAACCGGTCATCACGGCAGGTGACTTCATCAAAATTTCGCCGCTCTCGGCAATTTTAATTTCGGTGCCGGGGATGGGCGTGCCGACGGTCTGGAATTTGATGTCGCCATCACGATGCACGACGGCGATACCGTTGATCTCCGTTTGTCCGTAAATCTGTTTCAAGTTTACGCCGAGCGCGTGGAAGAATCGGAATACATCGGGACCCAAGGCTGCGCCGCCGGTGTAGGCGCGTTTGAGATGACGCAAGCCGAGATGATCTTTGATCTCTTGGAAGACGAGCCAGTTGGCGAAGAAGAATGAAAGTTTCAACAACGGTGACGGCGTCACCTTTTTAAATCGGGCGTCCGCCGTTTGGTAGCCGATGTTCATCGCCCAGTTGTACATCTTCTGCTTGAACCAGGTGCTGTCTTCCATTTTCACTTGCACGCGGCTGATCATGTTTTCCCAAATGCGTGGCGGGCTGAACATGGCTTGCGGTCCGATCTCGCGGATGTTGTGCTGCACGGTTTCGGGTTCTTCGGGGAAGTTGACGGTGAAGCCGATTTGCAAACCGCAACTGAGAGTCATCATCTGTTCGCCGATCCACGCGAGCGGCAAAAAGGAGACGAACTCATCGGTGGGCTGCATCGGATCAATGCTCATTAAACTTTTGCCCATGTTGAGCATACTGGCGTGGCTGAGCATGGCGAGCTTGGGGTTGCCGGTGGTGCCGGACGTGGTGCAGAGGATGGCGATGTCGCTGGCTTTGCCCTGCGCTACTTTTTCTTCAAAGAGTTGGGGATGAGTCTTTTCGTAGTCGCGCCCGGCTTTCTGCACGTCTTCAAACGACATCAAAAAGTCTTCGCTGTAACTTCGCAAGCCTTTGGGATCGTAGTAGATCACTTTGCGAACGTTTTTGAGTTCACCCCACATCTCTAGCACTTTATCTACTTGTTCTTGATCTTCGACGATGATGAAGGACACGTCGGCATGATTGAAGATGTAGACCATTTCTTTGACTACGCCATCTTGATACATGCCGACAGATTTTGCGCCCGCCGCTTGCGCCGCCAACTCGGCGATGATCCATTCCGGGCGGTTGTCGCCGATGATGGCGATAGTTTCATCGGGCGTAAGATTCAGACTCATCAAGCCGAGCGAAAAATATTTGACGTGATCTAAATACTGTTTCCAAGTGAGCGACTGCCAGATTCCGTAGTTGCGTTCACGCAGCGCGATCTTATTGGGCGTGTGTTGCGCGTGAGCGAGGAGGAATTGAGGGAAGGTTTCGGCGACAGGTGCGGTCATAGTGACGAGTGATACGTGATGCGTGAATCGTGATACGTGACGATGCTGCTATCGGCTCTTTGCTATTCGCTATCGGCTATCCGCCATTCGCTACCCAAGATGTTTCATCGGGAAGGTGCTTTGGTCTTCGCCCAAGTAGGCTTGGATGACGAGTGGGTTGCGGCGCACGTCGTCGGGTGTGCCTTCGGCGATCTTTTGACCGAAGTTGAGGACGACGATGCGATCACTGATGTCCATGATCACGCCCATGTCATGCTCGATCAACACAATCGTTACGCCATGTTCTTCGTTGATGTCGAGGACGAAGCGCGCCATGTCCTCTTTCTCTTCGGCGTTCATGCCTGCCATCGGCTCGTCGAGCAAGAGTATCGAGGGCTTCATAGCAAGGGCGCGCCCCATCTCGACTCGTTTTTGCAAACCGTAAGACAGTGACCCCACAGTGTGACCGCGTATGGCTTCGATCTCAAGTAGATCAATTACATCTTCGACGAAGCGGCGCTGTTCGATCTGTTCGGCTTGGGCAGGTCCCCAATAAAACATGCTGGCGAACAGGTTCGTCTTCATGTGGATGTGGCAGCCCGAGAGCAGGTTATCCAACACGCTCATATGCTTGAAGAGTTCAATGTTCTGGAAAGATCGGGCAATGCCGAGATGGGCGATCTCGTGCGTGCGGGCGCGCGTGATGTCATGCGCGCGCCCGTTGTGGTAAATAATTTTTCCGTCTTGGGGTTTGTAGAGTCCGCTGATGCAGTTGAGCAAACTGGTTTTGCCCGCGCCGTTGGGACCGATGATGGCGAGTATTTCGCTTTGTTTGACTTCGAGGCTGACGTTGAACAGCGCGGTCACGCCGCCGAAGCGCAATTGCATATCTCGAATTTCGAGTTGCGTCTCGCCCGGTTTAAGTTGACTGCTATTGAGGGTGTGGGTGAATCCGCGCAGCATAGTGGCTACATATTTAACACACTATGCGCTATTGAAACGTCAATACAGGCGTTAATGGAATGCCTAACGGTTTGCGTTATCCCGTAGGGACGCTGGGGCGGGCATGGTTTCTGCTTGGGAGCAGGAAAAACTAGAAGCCACGCTTCGCGAAATGCTTGAAAATGCCGCAGAAACCCACACGGCAGGTGCACCCATGATGAGCGCGGCGCTCATTTTATACAGGAGAACGCAGTTACGTTCTGAGAACTCTTTGTTAGGTGGCGTTGCTGCAATTTCCACATGCTTTAGCAAGTGGGAAGGTTTTCTCCAAACTCATCTACTCCCTGCGCTCAAGTTCATCGAGTGTAGGTTTCTGGAAAAACGCAATCCATGGCTTCATCATATCTTCGGAAATGTGGAAACTTGTCTGCGAAAGCTGCGAATTTCTTACCGCAAGCCGTCGTATCAGTTCATCTTCCGGCACATCGAGGAAGTGTACTTCACTACTAGCTCCAAGCTGCTTTGCTCGCAACCGGAAATCTTCGCGTTCCTCTCGTGCCCAGAAGCCAAAATCGAGGATCACATTCGTTCCCAATACAAGTGCTCTACTTGCTACGTTCCACAGCATAGCCTCGATTAACTCATGTCTGGCGTTATGTTCCGATTCTTCTGCATCTTGACCAAAGAGACGCACTTGCCATTCATCGGGCGTCAATCGAAGCGCTGCTTTCTCACTCTCAAGCCTTTGAGCAAGCGTTGTTTTTCCTGAACAAGGAAGTCCAACCATCAAATGAAGAGTTGCCACACTTAATACTCCTGAAGTTCACATACAAGCCACCTAACGGTTTGCGTTATCCCGTAGGGACGCTGGGGCGGGCGTGGATTCTGTTCGGAAGCAAAAAAATATCGAAGCCACGCTTCGCGAAATACTCGAAACTGCCGCAGAATCCCCAGCGTCCAGTGCGCGCTTTGTTAGGCGGCGTATGTAAGGCTTGAGTTTTATTTTTTGATTGAGCATAATTTTATAAAAACGACGATTGATTGCGTACAAAATCTTCAATAATTAAACAAGTATCGTTGAGTGATTTATTCGGATCAATTTTTTTGGCATAGGTTTTACAACGCTCTAAAACCTGTTGTGATGTAATCAGCATGTTTATTTTTTCAGCAAGGGACACGGCATTAAATTTGTTTGGGCTCAAAGATACGCCAATGCCTAGTTTTTCTACACGAGCGGCGGTATCGGGCTGGTCATGCGCCATAGGGCGAATCACTTGTGGGATACCTGCGGCAATTGCCTGTGCCGTTGTTCCAATACCGCCATGGTGAATCAGAGCAACTGCATGTGGAAGTACTTTGCTGAAAGGTAAATAGGCAAAATGTTGAATATCCTGCGGGAGTTCTTTTGGTAATTGTTCGGGATGTTGTGTTAGCAAAATACCGCGTCGCCCAAGTAATTGGCAAGCCTGAATGCAATCGAGAAAGAATTTATTTGCGTGTTTCATAGCAGTGCCCGCTGTGAATATAATCGGCGGACTGCCTGCATTTAAGAATATATCCAATTCATCAGAAATACTTTCATTTTGTTTGTCGTAATAAATAAAACTGGTCAGTTGGGTTTGTGGAGACCAATCGGGTTGAGGTTGGGCGAACCAATCAGGAAACAAGCCAATATTTTTTTGCGGAGAGTTCATCCAGCCGCCGAAAATTTTGTTAATGGCTGGGAGATTTAGGCGTTGTCTTAAACGATTGATGTTTGGCGCAAACAGTTTATCCAGCAGAAGGGCATCAATCAGAATGAATAACCCGTGTATTAAGAATGGGGGCAACTTAACAGGCAATAATGGGAATTCATAAACGCTTCGAAAAGCGGCCGGTTGCAAATGGATGGTAATAAAGGGGAAGCCTAATTTTTCATGTGCAATGTGCGCCGCGAAAAATTGTCCTTGGGCAATAAGGATTGTTTTAGATGGGTCAAAGCCTGAGATGATTTCATATGCGGGTTCCATAATTGGGAAGGCAACTCGCTCTGCAAAGACTTTAAATCCTTTATCTGGACTCCAGAGGTCGGGGTCTTGAATGATGGATTGATAATCTTCCGCACTGCCGAGACCAAAAAATTCTAACCCTGCTTCATGTGCATGGGACTCGAAAAATTGGCTTGTAATCAAAGTCACGCGATAGCCACGTCTTTTTAATTCTTGCCCTAATGTAATAAATGGAAATACATCGCCAGCACTACCAATCGTACACAAGAGAATATCTAATACTGAATGTTCTATCATGGCAACATATTATTCCTATTGGGCTTACTG
>JACRLA010000114.1 GCA_016215145.1 Chloroflexota bacterium | reverse complement strand
TGCCCACGTCGGCTTGCGCCAGCGCGGGCGCATCATTCACACCGTCGCCCACCATCGCCACAATATTTTGTACGGGCGCACGGCCATGCGCCCCTACGGTAGATTGCAACTGCTTCACCATCGCCGCTTTATCACCCGGCAGCACTTCGGCGATGACTCGATCCACACCCGCCGCTTTGCCAATCGCTTCCGCCGTCTTTTGATTGTCGCCCGTCAACATCACCACTTCTAAACCTAAGCGATGCAATTCTTGAATCGCTTCCACCGATCCATCTTTAATCGAGTCGGCAACCGCGATGAGACCGACGACCTCGCCATCAATCGCCACAACCATCGGCGTCTTCGCTTCACCCTGAAGTCGCGCCGCCTCGTCGCCCAAACCATTCACGTTTAAATTCCGCTCGTTCATCATCCGCATATTGCCGATTAAAATTTCACGCGATCCAACGTGCGCGATGATGCCTTGCCCCGCCACCGCATTGAAACCGTCAACCGCTTCCAAACTTAATCCGCGCTCGGTTGCCGCCGCCACAATCGCCTCACCCAGTGGATGCTCGCTCGCTTTCTCAGCAGAGGCAGCTAATCTCAAAATTTCAGATTCGCCATTGGGGTTTTGAGATTTGAAATTTGGAGTTTGAACAATGTCGGTCACCGTCGGTCTGCCCTTCGTGATCGTCCCCGTTTTATCCAACACCACCGTTTTAATTTTCCCTGCGTTCTGCAACGCTTCACTCGATTTAAACAAGATTCCGTTCTCCGCCCCTTTGCCCGTGCCGACCATGATCGCCGTCGGAGTCGCCAGACCCAACGCGCACGGGCAAGCGATAACCAACACCGCCACCATGTTGATCATGCCGCGAACGGCGTCGCCACCCACCGCAAACCATATAACAAACGTCAACGCGGCAATGCCGATCACAATCGGCACAAAGATCGACGACACTTGATCGGCTAATTTTTGGATCGGAGCTTTACTGCCTTGCGCTTCTTCGACGAGTTTAATAATTTGCGCTAACGCCGTCTCGCGCCCAACTTTGGTCGCCTCAAATTTAAACGCGCCTTGCTTGTTAATCGTCCCGCCGATCACCGGCGAGCCCTGCTTCTTCTCAACCGGCATCGATTCGCCGGTGAGCATGGATTCGTCAATAGTGGATTTACCTTCAACCACAACACCGTCCACTGCGATCTTCTCGCCCGGACGCACCACCACCACATCACTCACGCGCACATCGTCAATCGGAATATCCACTTCGACCCCATCACGAATCAGGCGCGCGGTTTTGGGGCGCAAGCCCATTAACTTTTTAATGGCGTCACTGGCGCGGCCTTTGGCGCGCGCTTCCAAAAATTTTCCGACGATGATCAACGTGATAATCACCGCCGCCGTTTCAAAATAGGTGTGACCCTTCAGCCAACCCAACAGAATCACCACCGAATAAAAATAGGCGACGGAACTTCCCATGGCAATCAGCACATCCATGTTCGCCGCGCCGTTGCGTAACGATTTATACGCGCCCACATAGTATTGCCAGCCCACGTAAAATTGCACGGGCGTAGCGAGGGCAAAGAACACCCACACGAGCCACCACGCCGGTTCGATCATCGTCACGCCTTTATGCACGACCACGTTGGCAAACGGTGGCGGCAACAGATTCAGATCGTTTGCCATTGATAAGATGAACAATGGAACGGTGAAGATCAATCCGACGATCAGCAAATGCTTTTGGTGATTGATCTCTTTCTCGCGCGCGGCTTGCTCGGCGTCCTCGGTGTTGCCTTCGGCGATAACCGCCTCGAAGCCCGCCGCCTTCACCGCTTGTCTTAAGTCGCCCTGACTCACCAGCGTTGGAATATATTTGATGATGGCTTTTTCTGTCGTGTAACTTACCGAAGCCGACTGCACGCCTTCGATCTTGCTCAACGCTTTTTGCAGGCGCGCGGCGTCGTTCTCGTCGCTCAACCGTTTGATCGGCAGAGACGCTTCGCCGAAGGCGACCCCGTAACCGGCTTTGCCGATGCGGGCAATAATGTCTTCTTGAGTCAGTTGCGCTGGATCAAATTCAATCGTGGCGCGTTCCGAAGCGAGATTGACGTTGACGTTTTGCGCGGTCGGCAACTTTTTTAAATTTCGTTCAATCGTCGCCGCGCAATTCGCGCACGTCATGCCGGTGACGGGGAGGGTGAGTTGTTTTGTTGACATAGAACCGTTTCTGTAGGGGCGTTGCATGCAACGCCCCTACTACAAAATAAATTACTTCTCGACCGGATACCCGATCTCCGACATCAACTTCTCAATCGCCTCTTTGGTCGCGGGCGAATCAAAATTGATCGTGACCATCTTGGTCTTCTCATCGGCTTTCACAGCTTGCACGCCGGTGAGTTCTGCCACTTCAGTTTGGATCGTCTTCACGCAATGTCCGCACGAAATGGCTGGGGCTTTAACAGTAAGGGTGTTCATTTGATTTTCTCCTTGAAAAATTTTTTAAACGTATTCCGTATTTCGTCAAATTACGTGATACGCAATACGCGATACGCAATATCTTTTCATTGTTCATTCTTCATTGTTTCATTGTTCATTTCACTATCAGCTTCCCCACCATCCCCTGTTCCTTATGCCCGCTGATCACGCAATAAATTTCGTACGTGCCGGGTTTGGTCGGCGTGAACTCCACCGTGTTTTTAATTCCGGGCAGCGCCGAAGCATGAAGTTGAGGTTCGGGACCTGTCATCTCGTGGGCATGACTCGGGTCGGCGACTTTGGGTTTACCCGACGTGGGAATTTCCATAATGCTGAAGTCGTGTTCAATGTTGCCCTTGTTCAAAATGTTGACGCGCACTTTTTGATTCGCCGCCACCGTGAGCGTGTCTGGTGAAAAATTGTATTCGCGCATCTCGACATTGAACTCCACCACATCACTGCTCGCCGTGCTGCACGCCGTCAGAGTCAAAACCGCAACAAGTAAATAGATTAGATTCTTCATGCCGCACCTCTTTGAAGTTTGGATTTTGGAGTTTGTTTTTTTTACACTTTTGTCGCCGTCTCAAACACGTTGGCGATCTCTTCTAACACCCGCTCGCGCTCTTTCACATCCTTGTTGCGTATAGCAGTAACCACGCAGCCGCGCAGATGATCTTCCAACACCTGCGCCGTGATCTTATTAAGCGCGGCTTGCACGGCTTGAATTTGGCTGATCACGTCAAT
>JACRLA010000113.1 GCA_016215145.1 Chloroflexota bacterium | reverse complement strand
AAATTATTCCGACTTCGGCGATTTCTGTTATGTCTTTGCTAATCGTTATCGAGGAAAGATCGGCGCATATCAAGTATGGAACGAGCCGAACCTTGCGCGCGAGTGGGGCAACCGCCCGCCCAACGCCGCCGAGTACGTGCGTTTGCTTTCGTATTGCTACGCCGGAATAAAAGCCGCCGACCCGGACGCGATTGTGATCTCCGCCGGACTCGCGCCGACGGGCACCGATAACGACGAAGCCATGCCCGCTGATAAATTTGTGCGCGGCATGTATGCCGCAGGCGGCGCGCCCTATTTTGACGCGATGGGAGTTAACGCGCCCGGATATTTTAATCCGCCGGAAAAATCGCCCGACGAAACAGAGAAAGACCCGCAGCTCAAAGCGCGTTGGGTCACGTTCCGTCACGTCGAAGACATTCGTAAGATTATGATCGAGAACGGCGATGCCGATAAACAAATTGCGATTTTAGAAATGGGTTGGACGACGGATCAAGTTAATCCAACTTATTCGTGGTATGCCGTCACCGAAGAACAACAAGCCGAGTATCTCGTGCGCGCCTATCAATGGGCAAAACAAAATTGGCAGCCGTGGATTGGCTTGATGAGCAGCATCTACATCGCCGAATATAGTTGGTCTGAAAAAGACGAACAGTATTGGTACGCTATCACCCGCCCCTCGTTCCCCGAACCGGATTTGCGTCCGGCGTATCATGCGTTGAAAAATATGCCGAAGTAAAAAAGGAACTGAAGGAAAGAGGGGAAATAAAGGAAACTCTGTGCGTGATAAAATAAGGCGGAGGAAAAATCTATGAACACTATTACTATTACCGCGACCTATCAAGACGGCGTACTGAAGCCTCTCGCTAACTTAAACTTGCCTGAGAACACTGCCGTTTCGATCATTTTGACTCCTCTGCCCTCCAAATTAAATAGCATAGAGAAACAAACACCCTTCGCTTCCTTACGCGGCTTGTGGTCAAACAAAAAATTTCCAGAGTCGTTTGAATCCTTAATTCAACAAACACGCTCTCGCTCTGCCGAAAAACTCAACCGTATCGTCAACGAGTTGAAGAATGGCTGATCGCTCCCGTTATGTCACAGATACCCATAGCTTATTGTGGTATCTCTATACGCCCGAGCGATTAGGTGATGGGGCAAAAAAAGCATTCAACGAAGTTGCCGAAGATCAAGCCGACTTGATTGTGCCAATGATCGTTATCGCCGAGATCATTTACATCTCTAAAGCTGGCAAAGTTGACGCTGATATTAAAGAGGTTTTGTCTCGCTTGCAATCCAGTCTCAATATCACAATTTCTCCTCTTACATTGGATCGCGCGCTCGAATTGGATAACATTTCTGAAGTGCCGGAAATGCACGACCGTATGATCGCCGCCGAAGCCAAACTTCAAAGTGCAATTCTAATCACTCGTGATCACGAGATATCAAATTCAGGAGTTGTTTCGACGATTTGGTAATTGCATTCTCTTTATAGATGTTTGATCTCCTCGCTGGTTTAAATCCTCAACAAATCGAAGCCGTCACTGCCAAACCCGGACCCACACTGATCATTGCCGGACCGGGGTCGGGCAAGACGCGCGTGCTGACTCACCGCATCGCCCACCTGATTCAACAGGGGACGCCGCCATTTAAAATTATGGCGGTCACCTTCACCAACAAAGCCGCCAAAGAGATGCGTGAGCGCGTCGAAAGATTATTAAGCGGCGAACTGCGCGGACTGACCATCGGCACCTTCCACTCGATCTGCGCCCGCATCTTGCGGCGTGAAGCGGCACGATTAAACGTCACGCACGAGTCGTCAAGCAAGCCTTAGAACGGCTCAACCTCAACGACAAACAATATAAGCCCCAGACATTGCTCGCGGCGATCTCTAAGGCAAAGAACGAACTCATCCCGCCCGAAGACTTCACGCCCGATTCCTATTTCAACGAGATCGCCAGCCGTGTCTACGCCGAATACCAAAAGATGCTTCGGCAGAACAACGCTTACGATTTTGATGATCTGTTATGCGAAGTGGTTTATCTCTTCCGCAATCAGCCTGACGTGTTGAAGAAGTATCAAACGCAATACGATCACGTTTTGGTTGACGAATTTCAAGATACCAATACCGCGCAATATGCGATGGTGAATTTATTGACGGCGGCGAAGAGGAATCTGTATATCGTGGGCGACAGCGATCAATCGGTGTATCGTTGGAGGGGCGCTGACTATCGCAATGTCAAAAAATTTGAAAACGACCATTCGGATACGCAAGTGATTCTGTTGGAGCAAAACTATCGCTCTACACAAAACGTTCTCGACGCGGCGATGAGCGTGATTAACAAAAATCATAACCGCACGCGCAAACAACTTTTCACCGAGCGCGGCACGGGGACGAAGATTCAAATTTACGAAGCGTATAACGAAGCGGAAGAAGCCGAGTATGTGGTCAGCACGATTGCCACGTTGATAAAGCGCGATGAGTTGAACGCAAGCGACATGGCGATCATGTATCGCACCAACGCTCAATCGCGCCCGCTTGAGGAAGTTTTTATTCGCGGCAACTTGCCCTATCGTTTGGTCGGGGCGACGCGGTTTTATGGTCGGCGTGAAGTGAAGGATGTGATCGCCTTTTTGCGACTCGTGCATAACCCAAACGATACCGTGAGTCTGCAACGGATCATCAACGTGCCCACGCGCGGCATCGGCGCGAAAACAGTGGAGACTCTTTTTAAAGCGGCGGAGATCGCCCAAGCGGCACCGTCGGAAATTTTGTTAGATGCTGAACGGTGTAAAAAGGTCGGGGGCAGAGGCGGCATCCCCTTAAGTGAATTTGGTGATGTGCTGCGCGGCTGGATCGAATCCAAAAGTGAGTTGCCAGTCGCCAAGTTGATTGATCGAATCTTGAGCGATATTGATTACAATCGTTACATCAACGATGGCACGGAAGAGGGCGATGAACGGTGGGACAACGTGATTGAACTGCGCGGCGTGGCGGTGGAATATCCGCAGATCACGTTGAGCGAATTTTTGGAACAGGTCGCGTTGGTCTCTGATCAAGATACGCTGACCGAGGGCGGCGGTCCCACGCTGTTGACTTTACACGCGGCGAAAGGTTTGGAGTTCGGCACGGTGTTCTTGGTTGGACTCGATGAGGGCGTATTGCCGCACGAGCGATCTTTTGATGACGAAGAATCAATGGCGGAGGAGCGGCGTTTGATGTATGTCGGACTCACCCGCGCCAAAGATCGTTTGTTCATCACGCGCGCATTTCGGCGCACCACTTACGGTGGCGCGGACGTTATGAATCCATCGCGCTTCCTCGCCGACCTGCCCGACCATTTGCTCACGGGCAATTTTAGTAAAGCGTCGCGCAATTCCGAATCATATAATCGCATGACGACGTGGGAGAGTTCGGTTAAAAGAGATGCGAGCAAACCTGTGAGATTAAAGATTGAAGATTCAGATAGCAAATATAAAACGGGTCAACGGGTGAAGCACCCGATGTTCGGCGATGGGATGATCATTGAAAGCAAAGGTGAGGGCGACGACGAGTTGGTGACAGTTGCCTTTGAAGGCACGGGTATTAAACGTTTGATGGCGAATGTGGCGGAATTAAAAATATTGAAAGGGTAAAATGAAAAGTAATTAGTAAGCAGTAATTAGTAATTGAATGTTGAACTGCAATTACTAATTACCAATTACCATTTACTCTATGTGAATGAAACTCCTCGTAACAGGCGGCGCGGGCTACAGCGGCAGTGAGACGGCGCAACAATTAATTGAGGCAGGACACAGCGTAACGGTCTTCGACAATTTATCACGCGGGCATCGCGCGGCGATTCCGGCGAAGGCAAATTTTGTGTATGGCGATATTTCGGATCGAGTCGCATTAGCAGAAATATTTGCCTCACAAAAGTTTGACGCGGTTCTACATTTTGCGGCGCTGATCGAAGCGGGCGAAAGCATGAAAGACCCGGCGCTGTATTTTCGCAACAACGTTGCCTACACCAACAATGTAATCGAAGCGGCGGTGCGCGCGAAATGTTTGAAGTTTGTGTTGTCTTCCACGGCAGCGATCTTCGCCGCGAGTGATGAGCCGTTGCGTGAAGATTCAATGATCGAACCCGCCAACGTCTATGGCGAAAACAAATTGATCATCGAAACGATGTTGCGCTGGAATCAAAAAATTCACGGGATGCGTTACGCTTGTTTGCGTTACTTCAACGCATGCGGCGCGACGAAAGATCGTGGCGAAGATCATCAACCGGAGAGTCATCTCATCCCGCGTTTGTTTTATGTGGCGTTAGGACAAAGTGACGCCGCCACCATTTATGGAACAGACTACCCCACCCCCGATGGCACCTGCATCCGCGATTACATCCATATTGCCGACCTTGCTTCGGCGCACGTCTTGGCGGTTGAAGCCTTGAATCAAAAAGAGACTCTGATCTACAACTTGGGGTCGGGCGTTGGGTATTCGGTGAAGGAAGTGTTAGAGGCAACCCGCGCGGTGACGGCACACCCGATTCCGGCGAAGGAATTTCCACGAAGACCGGGCGACGCGCCACGGCTCGTCGCCTCATCCGAAAAGATTCGGAAAGAGTTAGGATGGACGCCGCGCTACAACGATCTCAAAGAGATTATCGCCAGCGCGTGGGAGTGGAAGAAAAAGAATCCGCAAGGATATGCGTGAGAGAAAAGCATCCGAGGTCGTGAGGACTTCGGATGTTTTTTTGTGATAAACTTTCGGCAGAGGAAAATAAACTATGGTAGCCGTATCGCCTCGCATCGCCGCTTTTCTGAATCAAGTTTCTACTACGCCTGACATGGAGCTCGCGTTGTGGAAAATTTTTTCGGAATACCTTGATCTGAAAATAGAAAGACATTTGCATGTGTCCAAAGAGTTTGAAACAAAATGGGGCATGACCTTTGCAGAATTTTTGCGCCGCACAGAGACAAATGACTTAGGCAAGGACATTTATTCTTACGAAGTCGAGAGCGATTATTGGGAGTGGGAAGCGGCAGAGACGTTACTGGCACATTATCGCCAACTTAAAATTCAATGGATATAGATAGCTTCCATGCCGAGCTCGTCGCCGCGCTTAATGAAAGCGGTTTGTTCAATCAAGTTGATATTGACATAGAAGAATTCGTTTTGCATGGGCGCGCGCATCTGGACACACAGAAATTTCTGCAAGTTCACTTCAATAGCCAAGCAGACACCACAAGTTTTTCTTTGATCGATCAAAAAAAACGGACTTGGGGAATTGATAACGATCATAGACGCGGTTGGCATCGCCACCCCATTGACAACCCCGACGACCATATCACCGTCGAACCCCTCACCGTTTCTCAAATCATCAAAGAGTTGGTCGAAGTGTTATCTTCGCGCCCGTAAGCCTCAATGCGCCTCGCCCTCAACGGCTGGTTCTACGATCAACCCCACACTGGCAGTGGACAATATCTGCGCTGGCTGCTTCACTACATGCCCGATGATGTTGAAGTGACTCTTATCACGCCATCAACCATCACCCATCAATCAACTCACGCATCACGCATCACGTATCACGCGACCCAATCTTCAACATCTAATCTCGGCAAAGTTCGCTTCGAGCAATTTGATTTTCCAAAAGCCTGCCGCGATCTCAAAACCGATCTCGCCCACATCCCCTATTGGGCGCCGCCACTTAATTCGCCCGTGCCATTCGTCGTCACCATTCACGACATCATGCCGTTGCTGCTGCCCGAATACAACGACTCGATCAAACTGCGACTCTACAACGCGCTGGTCTCGGCGGCTTCGCAAGGGGCGAGTCACGTCATTGCCGATTCAGAATCATCGCGGCAAGATATTCTCAAACATCTTCGTCTCCCTCAGGAAAAAGTGACAAGCATTTTGTTGGCGGCGTCCCCTGAGTATTTTCCGCGACTCGGCGCGTTGGTAGACATCGCCGCACGTCAAAAATATAATCTCCCCGAAGCTTACGTGCTGTATCTCGGCGGCTTTCATCCTCGCAAAAACGTACGCGGACTTCTCGCCGCGTGGACGTGGGCGAGTGATTCCATAGGCGAACAATATCCGCTCGTCATTGCCGGAGCGCTGCCGAAAAAGAGTGATCGTTTCTATGACGCACTATCCGCTCGTCATCGCCGGGGCGCCGCCCAAAAAAAATGATCGCTTTTACGATGACTTTGAAAATTACGTTCAGGAATTAAATATCGCTGACACGGTGCGCTTCATCGGCGCAGTGGATGAAGAGGACAAAGCAGCGATCTATCGCGGCGCGGCGTGTTTCGTTTTTCCATCACGCTATGAGGGCTTTGGGCTGCCGCCTCTCGACGCGATGGCATGCGGCACGCCTGTTGTCACCACTGCCTTCTCCTCAATCCCCGAGGTCGTCGGTGACGCCGCTTATCTTGTCGAAGACCCGCAGAACACTCGCGCACTTGGGGCAGCGATCCTTTCCGTCGTCGTCAACGACGATCTCTCACAACGACTCATCAGCGATGGACTCGTTCAGGCAAAAAAGTTTTCGTGGCAGAAGACGGTTGAGCAAACGGTGGATGTTTATAAAAAAGTGATCGGTGAACGTATTGCGTAGTTCGTATTGCGTATCTCATGTCAACATCATCCTCCTTCACGCATCACGCATCACGCATCACGTCATTTGTCATTCGTCATTCGTCATTAATCATTCTGATTCTCCTCGCCCTCTTCCCCCTCCTCACATCCGGTCTCCCCACCATCGGCGACGGGTTGATTCACTTCTATCGTCTCGCCGAACTTGAACGTCACATCGCGCAAGGCGATCTCTATCCGCGTTGGCTCGCCACCCTGCATGATGGTTACGGCTCGCCACTTTTCAATTTTTACTCGCCGCTCTCGTATTACATCGCCCTGGTTTTTAGAATCGCATTTCCACTAGCAGCCTCTCTTCAACTCGGATATATCTTCGCGTTGATCGTAGCGATCACGGGTGCGTATGCCTGGGCGCGCGATCAATTTGATTCGGATGTCGCCGGACTCGCCTGCGCCGCCGCCTACGCCTTCGCGCCGTATCTCACCTTCAACATTTTTCATCGCGGCGCCTATCCCGAAACGTGGGGGCTGGCTCTCGCCCCGTGGGTGATGCGGTCAGCCCTGCGTGTCACTTTCAACCCCTCCCGATTCGATTCGCTTGCCTTCGCCCTCCTCTACGCCGCGTTGATTCTCACGCACACCATTACAGCCTTCATCATCACGCCCATCATCATTTTGTTATTAGTAATTAGTAATTGGGAATCACTCGCGCGATCTCCAAAATTGTTCATTGTTCATTGTTCATTGTTCATTTTAGGAATCGGACTCGCCTCGTTTTTCATCGCGCCGATTCTCTTCGAATCCCAATTCATCCAACTCAACCGCACTATTAACATCATTGACCTCGACTATCGCAACAACTTCCTCACCCTCTCAACCCTTTTCTCACTCCCTCCCAACTTCGATCCCAGCCTTGTTGCCAACTTTATGCCCGCCAGTCTGTCGTTAGCTCAACTGATGTTAGTAATTAGCAATTGGTTATTGGTAATTTTCCTCGCGCGCCGCCATCCAACTTCCAACTTCCAACTTCCAACTTCTAACTTCATTGTTCATTCTTCATTGTTCATTGCCCTCTGCTTCCTCACCCTCGCCATCTCTCAACCCCTCTGGTCAGCATTCCCCCTCGCCCAATTCATCCAATTCCCCTGGCGGCTTGTCGGCATGGCATCCCTTCTCCTCGCCATGCTTGTCGGCGCAAGTGTGGATCAACTTCTTAAACTAAATCAGCGTTTGGGATTTGGGATTTTGGGATTTGGAATTTTTGCTTTTTTCCTTTTTTCTTTTCCATGGACATACCACGCTCGCTACGAATCGCTTCCTAACACCGTCACATCGCAAGACACCACACAATACGAAATAAGTAATAATCAGTTCGGCACAACATCTAACGGCGAGTATTTGCCGATATGGGTTCGTGAAGTGCCAAAGGCAAAAACTGAAAACGACAAGTGCAAAATTTCAAACATCAAATTGAACGAGGATGAAGTGAGATGTGAGTCAGCGCAAGCCTTCACCGTAACTCTCAACCGTTTTTATTTTCCAACATGGGCGGCAACTCTCGACGGCAAACCAATCGAGATCAAACCCTCAACCCCAAACGGTCTCATCACGCTCAACATTCCATCAGGGCAACACACGATCAAAGTTTTCTTACAGCCCACTGCTCCTCAAATACTCGGAACCATCATCGCGCTCGTCTCGTTAGCGATTCTTATTTCTTTAACTCAATTACCACTTACTAATTACCATTTACCGTCAATCCAACTTCCAACTTCCAACTTCCAACTTCCAATTTCATTGTTCATTCTCTCATTGTTCATTGTTCATTTCTTCTCCCCTTTCCGATCCTCACCCTCAATCCCCAATCCCTCTTCAATCAATTTCGATCACCAACTCGCGCTCATCGGCTTCGACTCACCCGCGACTCTCGTTTCAGGCGAGTCGCTC
>JACRLA010000112.1 GCA_016215145.1 Chloroflexota bacterium | reverse complement strand
GCCTCTTCACCGTGGTGATCGTGATGGTGATCGTTTCAACATTGGTGACGCCGCCTTTGCTGCGACTCGTTTTCAGCAAATCGGCTTCACAAACTATTATCTCTAAAGAGGAGAGTGCTTAATGCCTCAACTGATCGTATTCGTGGTGGATAACCCGGAAAAAACAGATGAAGTGGTGGATGCGTGGATGTCGCTCGGTGTGCCGGGAGTGACGATCTTCGATAGCAGTGGCATCGGGCGAGCAACGAGCAAGCGCGATTTGCTCGACGAGATGCCGTTGATGCCAAGTTTGTCGAACCTGTTGCGCAGCAGCCGCGAAGCGCCACACTGCACATTGTTCGCGGTGGTGTCCGATGATTACAACATGGACACGCTGGCGACGGCAACACAAAAGATCAGCGGCGAGTTCGACGAGCCGAACACCGGCATCTTGTTCACCGTGCCGATCTCGCGCGTGTGGGAAACGTCGTCACACAAAATTACGCGTTGACCCCACTACAGAGACCCGAAGGGTTTCGTAAACCCTTCGGGTCTTTTCTCCGCAACTCTTTTTATTTTTCGCACTCCCCTTTTTCCCTCACCCCTTCAATTCTCAGGTTTTCAAACGTCAGGCGCAGGTCGGGTGTGGCGGCTGAATAAATGCTGGCGCCCACTTGGAGCGAGGCGGGGAAATCTGCCCGCGTATAAGTGGTCGCCAACTGCCAAGTCGTCGCGTTCACCGCGCGCCTATAAAGATTAAGATCGTTCCCGACGCGGCACAGACGGAGTTCGGCGCTGCCGCTTGTCCAAGACAACGTGTCATACTGCGAAACATTGTTCGTCGTATTCTTTGCCTCTATTGCCAATCTATTCTCGGCATTGCCGACGACAATGTGGACGTAATTCTCTGTAGTGGCGGCAGGGTTGCGGGCGATGAGACCGCCCAAATGAATTCTGTTTCCCGGCGGGTCAGTCGGGGTTGTGCTTTTAGTTGCCTTCACAATCGCCGTGATCTTAAAGTTGCCGTTGGTGTTACGAAAGACCGCGCCGCCTTGCGTATTGTTGAGCCACACCCCCGGCTGTTTAAGAGTCAACGTCAAAAGATTCGCCTTCGTGTCAAACCCCAAATCAAACGTCGAACCTTTGATCGTTTCCCATGATGAATCATAGCGAGCAATCACAACCGGCGTCGTGATACTTGTTGACCGGACGACCGGTGTGGGCAAAACCAGTGTTGGCTCGGGTGTGTTCGTAGGCGTAGACGTTGGCAGCGCGGTTGCCGTTGGGGTCGGGGTCGGCGCCTCTGTTGGCGACACGTCCTCGATGACTAAGACCGTTGAAATCGGTTCAACCAGTCCGCCACAGGCTAACGTCGTGATCAAAACAGTGATGAGTGGAATCGAATATCTCTTCATGATGGAAACTCCTCCTTAGGCGATGCTTTGATTTTAGCACTTTCAGGCTCAAGTGATTGAAACGATTGATCCTTTCTGGTAGAATGTCCACCGTCGCCGCCATAGCTCAATTGGTGGAGCAAACCATTCGTAATGGTTAGGTTATCGGTTCAATTCCGATTGGCGGCTCTGTACAAAAAATTTCATGAAACGCCAGCCAAACGGCTGGCGTTTCTATGACTCAGAAAAGTTGGGTAGATCATGCAAAGTCGTTACACCATTTGGCTCATCCCTATCGCACTACTCTTCGCCCTCGCCGCGTGGTTGGCGTGGCCCAGCAACAACAGCATCAATCTCGATCTCGGTTTCACCACCTTCGTGCGCGACATCTCGGCGCGTCTCGGTTTAGACTTGCAAGGCGGTTTGCAAATTTTGCTCGAAGCCGATCTGCCATCCGACAAAACGGTTGAATCGGGCGCGATGGAAGCAACCATCCGCATCATCGAGAGCCGCATCAACGCCCTCGGCGTTTCCGAACCGCTCATTCAACAATCGGGCGACAGGCGCGTGGTCGTCGAACTGCCCGGACTCAAGAACCCCGAACAGGCAATTGCGTTAATCCGGCAAACGGGCTTGCTGGAATTTGTGGATGCCGGATCGAATTTCTTGCCCGAAGGCTCCACCGTAAAAACGGATTATGTAACCGGATCGAATTCGTTGACGGGTCCGGCTGCCACGCCGACTTCTGCCGCGACGGCAACCGCAGGGGCTACCGCCACAAGTGCGGCAACCGCCAGCGCAGGGGCAACTCCCTCTGCCTCCGCAACACCCTCCGCCTCACCCACAGCGGCTCCCACGCCCGAGGCTCCGATCTATCACACAGTAATGACCGGCGCGGCGTTGAAGACCGCCACAGTGCAAAGCAGTCAAGGGCGCATCGTCGTCGCCTTCACGTTAACCGATGAAGGCAAGAAAATTTTTGGCGATCACACCTCGGCAAATGTGGGGCGGGTGTTGGCGATTGTGTTAGATAAGAAAGTGATCTCCAGCCCGCGCATCGAAAGCGCGATCACCGGCGGTGAAGGCGTTATTCAAGGAAGCTTCACGACCGACGAAGCGAACGGACTCGCGCTGCAATTGCGCTATGGTTCGTTGCCGGTGCCATTAAAGATCGCCGAGAGCCGCACCATTGGACCCACGCTGGGTCAGGACTCGGTGCGTAAGAGTCAGGTCGCCGGCATCATCGGTTTAGTGGTCGTAGCTCTATTTATGATCTTGTACTATCGCCTACCCGGCGTGTTAGCTGTTCTGGCTTTGTTGTTGTATGCCACGATCACGTTTGCCTTGTTCAAATTAATTCCGGTCACGCTCACTCTGCCGGGTATCGCCGGTTTTGTGTTGTCGGTGGGCGTCGCAGTAGACGCAAACATTTTGATCTTCGAGCGCATGAAAGAAGAATTGCGCTCCGGCAAAAAGTTGATCACGGCAGTGGATGAAGGTTTCCGCCGCGCCTGGCCTTCGATCCGTGATTCAAACATCTCAACGTTGATCACTTGCGTGATCTTGTTCTGGTTCGGCAGCCAGTTTGGGGCAAGCATCGTTAAAGGGTTTGCTCTCACGCTGGCATTGGGTGTGTTCGTTAGCTTGTTCACGGCAATCACCGTGACGCGCACTCTGTTGCATTCTGTTTTAGACAACGTTGATTTCTCCGAGCGACATTCGTGGTTCGGGATTTAAATTTCAGAAATCGGGTTTCTTAGAGAAACCAGATTTCTCTCACCGATAAGAAGGACGAAACATAATGGTTAATATTGTTGGCAAACGCTATTGGTATTTTGCGCTTTCGCTGCTGGTGATGCTTCCCGGTCTGATCGGAATCGGCATTTGGGGATTGCCGCTTTCGATTGACTTCAGCGGTGGATCGAAACTTGAGGTGCGCTACCCCAAAGCCGAAGGGACGATCCAACCGGCAGATGTCAAAACGGTTTTAGACAGTGCCGGCTTTGGCGACAGCATCGTGCAAACTTCAGAGAACAACACCGTCATCATCCGTACCAAGACTCTGGATGAACCGTCGCAAGCAAAAGTATTGGACGCGATGAAAGCGAAATATGGCGAAGTGACGGTCTTGCGAATTGATAACGTCGGTCCAACCGTCGGCGCAGAAGTGACGCAGAAGGCAGCGGTTGCGGTTGGTTTGGCGGCACTCGGCATTCTGCTCTACATCACCTACGCCTTTTGGGGCATCCCACATGCCTTCCGCTATGGTGTGTGCGCCATTGCGGCAATGCTGCACGACGTGTTAGTGGTCATTGGCATTGCATCCATCTTCGGGAGATTCTTGGGTTGGGAAATCGATTCGCTGTTCCTCACCGCCCTGCTCACCGTGATCGGTTTCTCGGTGCATGACACAATTGTGGTTTTTGATCGTGTGCGCGAGAATCAACGGCTACATCGCCGCGCGACGTACGAGTCGCTCATCAATCATTCGATCATCCAAACACTGGATCGTTCACTCAATACGCAGTTGACAATTGTTTTCACGCTGGTGGCGCTGGCGTTGTTCGGCGGCGTGACGATTCAACATTTCATCGTGACGTTGTTGGTCGGCATGATCAGCGGTACGTACTCCTCGATCTTCAATGCCGCGCCGTTGTTGGTGGTGTGGGAGAACAATGAGTGGGGTCGCTTTATCGGGCGCAAGTCTGAAGCGGCGGCGTAACGCAACAATGAGACACCGAGTGTTTTAGAAACACTCGGTGTCTTTTTTTTATTTAATCCCCTTGAACTGATCTGAAAACTTCCTCGTCAGATTCAAATACAGATCGCCGTAAGATGTGCCGGGTTCGATCTGGCTGCCTTCGACCCATTCGTTAAAGGAGTGAAGCAACAGCATGTCGGGGTTCGTCGGCGTCACGGCGTTGAAGGTGTCGAGGTAATAGGCGCCGCCTTGGCGATCTCGGGCAAAGGGTTGCGATGGGATACGCAGATCGTCGTGACCCACCGTGCGCGTATCATCCCAACCGGGTTGAATGGTGCCAATCCAAAATTTTTTCATGCCCGTCGCCTTTTCCGAGTCGCGCACCCAAGCGGCGAAGCGCGGGGCTTTTTTGTACGACTCGGGGCAACAGGCATGATCGATCTTGTAGATGAGCAAGCCGTCGAAGACGTTTAAGTAAACCGGGTCAAGCCCTTCGGCGATCCAGATCGATTCGTTCTTCGGGTCAACCTCTTTACGGATCGCCCGCCAGGCTTCAATTGGATTGACGGCATTACCCAAAGGCACACGCGGCATATCGGAGAAGAAGAGGATGGGCTTGTTATTCACGCGCAAAAAGTTTGGCGAGTCGCCGTAGGTTGTGAGGATGTAGCGCAAACTGTCGGCGACGGTTTGACGTTGAGTATGCGGCACTATGTGGTTGAGAAACATCACGGTGGAATGAAAATCCGCGCCGGCCGAGTGTTTGAGAACTTGCGAAAAGTTTTTGTCGGTGCGGTCATTTGCCTGAAACCAGTGAACGGTGAAACCATCCAGCCCCGCCGCTTGCGCTAGCTTGATGTGTTGCTGAATGATCGCCGCATCATCCGAACTGTAGGGTGTCAGTGGAATATCCCACGTTTGTTTTTGCGACCAGAGGCTGATGTCGTACCAAGGAAAATAATTGGCGATGAAAAGTTTGCCGTTGCCTTTGGGCGGCGGGGTGCGGGTGGGGACGAATGTGGCAAAGGGCGTGGCGGCAACCGCGAGGGGAGTCGGCGGCAAGGGTGTGGGCTGAGTCGCCGTGATCAGCGGAGCCGGACTTTCTGGAGTCGTGCTTATACACGAGATTGACAATCCGAGAATCACAAAAAAATAGAGAGGTAGTTTACGCATTGCTTAAACTCCGGTATCAATAGGGTTGCAATGAAGTGTAGATCAGGTGATGGATATTTTTTACCCGAATGGAAATGTAAACTCTCTCATACAATATCTCCATCTTACTCGCAAAGAGATTTTTATCAATGTACACCAAAATCACAACGTCCCGTTCAGCGTCCACCGAAGTCATCATTTCTGAGAAAACAGATTGGAGTCTATTGTGGCGCACACTGCTATGGAGCCTAAGCGTCTATTTGCTTTTGTCCTGGCTGCCTTTCGTGGGCGCGTTGGCGGGCGGCATCGTGGGCGGAATTAAAAGCCGCCGTTTAGAAGTGGCGCTGGCAGCCGGAGCGATCATCGCGCTGGGGAATTTCGCCGTGCTGTTATTTCTCAATTGGATGAGCCCCGGTTTGTTTGCCAGCCGATGGCTGACGATGACCGGGTACTTGGTTGTGCTGTGGATCGGCGCAGGCATCGGGGTCGCCGTCGAATCCAAGCGGCAGCGTTGATCCTATATTGAACGAAAAAAAAACAGGGTGTGCCGTAAATGGCACACCCTGTTTTGATTCTATTTGGTTAATCGAATTGACGGCGGCGAGTGATAGACCAAAGGCTCTTGATAAGTTATATCCAAAGTGCCGTTGCCGTTGCCGTAAGCATGAGCGGCTATCACTTGCCCGACGATACACGTTTCTTCATTGTCAGGAAGGTTAGGACAATTAACATTGGTCCCATCAGAGCCACCACCGCGCGCTTGCACTGTGGCACTGACCCCGTAGATGGTGCCCGTGACCGCGCTGCCGCCGTTGCCACGAATCTCAACCGTGCTGGTGTTGGTGCGGGCAACAAAAATTGCCATGCCTTGATAGGTGCATGAGGCAGACGTGGATGGAAAAGTGCCAAGACAATTTGAACTTGTGGGCGCGCTGAGGGTGATGCCTGCTTGACCGGTGAATCGCATTCCACCGTTTATAAAATACAACACCACGCCATTGGCTGTTATTGCATTCTGCCCCGATAAAGTCAGATCACCGGTGATGCAATAAATTCCGGGTTGGAATGTGCCAGCCCCCAAGTTGTTTCCGTTCCAGTTTCCAGGTTGATAGACTCCATTTGCGCTTGTGCCGTTGCTAGTGCATGTCGGTTCCGACAAACCGGCGAGAGGGTCGGTGATAGGCACGCCGTTGTTGTAGCCCGTTGTAATGGGTTGGGTCATATTCTGCACACCGGAATAGTTATAACCGCCCACGCTCACAATGCTATAACCGTTATCCACCGTGATACCCGTGTTGTTCGCCGAGGTGGGAGGATCTATGGCGCAATCGTTAG
>JACRLA010000005.1 GCA_016215145.1 Chloroflexota bacterium | reverse complement strand
TTTTTATAACAGCCTCACCCGCTCCAAAGAAAAATTTGAATCAATCGCGCCGGGCTACGTGAAGATGTACGTCTGCGGGCCCACGGTCTATCGTTACGTTCACATCGGCAACTTGCGGACGTGGTTGATGGCAGATTTGATCCGCCGTGTGTTGGAATACAACGATTACGCCGTCGAGCAGATTATGAACATCACCGACGTCGGGCATATGGCAGAGGATGATTCGCTGACGATTGCGCCGGGCGAGGCCAAAGTGTTAGCCGCCGCCATCGCCGAAAAAAAGACTCCGGCGGAGATCGCCGCTTTCTACACCACCGACTTCCTCGAGGCGTTGGCGGAGATGAATATCAAGTCCGCGCATCAATATCCCAAAGCCACCGATCACATTCCGCAAATGCTGACGTTGATCGAAGAGCTGGAGCGCAAAGGACTCGCTTACGAAAAAAACGGCGCGGTGTATTACGACGTCTCGCGTTTTGAAAATTACGGGCGACTTTCCAAACACGCCCAAGAAGATTTGCAAGCGGGCATTCACCGCGTGGAGATTGACCAAACGAAAGACGACCCGAATGATTTTTTGTTGTGGCGAGTCGCCGGTGAACACCGTTTAGAAAAATGGTCGTCGAAGTGGGGCGACGGCTTCCCCGGTTGGCACATTGAATGTTCGGCGATGGCGATGCACTATCTCGGATCGCAAATTGACATTCACACCGGCGGCGAAGATTTAATTTTTCCGCATCAAAGGGCGCAAGCTGTCGCGTTCTGTCGGCAACGTGCTGCGCCTCAAAGATTTGCGCGAGCAAGGTGTGGAGCCTCTCGCCTTTCGTTTATTGTGTTTGGGCATTTCTTATCGCGGGCACATGAACGCCACTTGGGACTCGCTCAAAGCCGCGCAAAGTTCTCTCGACAAATTGCGCCGCAACTTCACCGAGTGGGACAACGACACACGAACGCTAGAGATGCCAAGCTCGGCGTTGACGAACTACCGTCACAAATTTATGATGGCGATCAATGACGATCTGGGATTGCCACAAGTGCTGGCGCTGATTTCAGAATTAACAAAGGATGCCATCTCACCCGCCGCGAAAGCCTTGCTCTTAAGGGAATGGGATGAGGTGCTGGGACTCGGCCTCACCGAGCCGCCTACCGCGCCTGTCGCTCACCTCTCGAATGAAGAACAACTGCTGCTCGATCAACGCGCTAAAGCCCGCAACCAAAAAGATTTTGCGCTGGCAGATCGTCTGCGCGATCAACTCGCCGCGCGCGGGATACTTGTGAAAGATACTAAAGAAGGACAAACTTGGACGAAGAAGTAAATAGTAATTGGTAATTAAACGTTTCCAATTACAAATTACAAATTACAAATGATTCCTCACGACTACCACACCCACTCCAACTTTTCGTGCGATTGCAAATTTTCTATGGAAGAAATGTGCAACGGCGCGATTGAGAATGGAGTGAAAGAAATCGGTTTCACCGATCACTATGATTTGCACCTTAATGAAGAGTGCCGCGATTACCTCAAGATCGAACCTTGGATAGTTGAACTGGAACGTGTGCGCGCCAAGTTCGACGGGCGGTTGATCATCCGCGCCAGTATTGAACTGGGCGAGCCGCACATTTTTAAAAAAGAAGCGCGCGAAATGTCCGCGCGTTACCCGTTCGATTACACACTCGGCTCGCTGCACTGGGTGGGCGAGGAAACTATTTTCGATCCCGATTATTTTAAAAAGCGTCAACCCAAAGAAGCGTTCACCTTGTTCTTTGAAGAATTGGAACGCATGACTCGCTTCGGCGGCTTCGACATCTTGAGTCACTTTGACGTGATCGCCCGCACAGCGCATCATGTCTATGGCAGTTACGATCCGCGCGATCACGAAGCCTGTATCCGACCCGTGTTGAAAAATTGTATCGAGCGCGGCATTGCTCTCGACATCAACACCAAAGGTTTACGCACCAAGATGGGGCAACTCACGCCCAACGAAGACATTTTGCGTTGGTATGTGGAGATGGGCGGCGAGCGAGTCACGTTGGGTTCGGACGCGCACGACCCGCACAACGTGGGAGCCGGGTGCGAGGACGCCCTTCGCGCGGCGCAGGCGGCGGGGTTAAAATATCTGACGTATTTCGAAAAGCGGCAAGCGACGTTAGTGCCAATAGAGTTGCAGGTTGTCAGTGAACAGTAATCAGTGATCAGTTATCAGTCACTAAACATTGTTTTGCCAAAACACCGAGTGTCTCCGAGACACTCGGTGTTTGAAGCGAGTGCGACACTATGTTGGGATTTGGGTTTTTGGGATTTGGGATTTTGTATTGTTCATTCTTCATTGTTCATTGTTCATTGAAATCCGTTCCCTCGGCGTTGTGCCTTATCACGAAGCGTGGCAGTTGCAAAAAGAACTTGCCGCGCTGCGCGCGTTAAATAAAATCCCCGATACGCTGTTGTTGTTGGAGCACCCCCACACCTAGACGCTGGGTCGTTCCGCTCACGCCGAGAATCTTTTGTTGAAGGAAGAAGAATGGGCGCGACGCGGGATCACAGTGGAGTGGGTGGATCGCGGCGGCGACATCACCTATCATGGACCCGGTCAACTGGTGGGGTATCCGATTCTAAAATTGGGTGACGGCGCCACTGCCGATGGGCGGCTGCCGCAAGCGGATTACGTGGGGTATATCCGCAAGCTGGAGGAGATGATCATTCGCACTATCGCCCAATTTGGAATCGTGAGCGGGCAGATGAAAGGGCTCACCGGGGTGTGGATTCAACCTGATGCCGCCAGCCGCTGCCCGCACTGCCCGCCGTCGGCGAAGCTTGCTCCGTCGAAGATCGCCGCCATTGGCGTGAAGGTTGACGCGCGCGGTGTGAGCCAACACGGTTTTGCTCTCAACGTTGATCCAGAGATGAGATTTTTTGACGACATCATTGCCTGTGGCTTGCGCGACTACGCGGTGATCTCGATGGCAGATTTAATGGGCGATGCCACGCCCATGCAAAGCGTTAAGGATGAAGTGGCGCGGCAGTTCGGCATAGTTTTTCAGCGTCAGATTTTCTTCACGAATTCTGTATAGCGTGATGGGCGAACTTGTGCGACAATTTAGCCCTGCCTTAAGGTAAAATGATCCATATGCCTAAGCCATTTGGAGAGATGTCATCATGAGCGAAATTAAAGAGGGACAGGTTCTGGGGAACCGCTATAAGGCGATCAAATTGATCGGCGAAGGCGGCTTCGGCGAAGTGTGGAAAGCCGAAGATGAATCGTTGGGACGCATTATCGCGCTCAAAGTCATTTCCAATGAAAAACTGGAACGAAGCACTCCCGAACAAAAACAAGAATTCATCGAACGTTTTAAACGCGAAGCGCGCATCCTCGCCGCGCTTAAACATATTCACATCCTCGCCCTGTTCGACTACGGCGATAGCGAAGGCTTGCGTTATCTGGTCATCCCCTATCACGAAGGCGGCACACTCGAAGATCGCTTGCAGCGCGTCCGTCTCACCTTAGCCGAAACGGATCGTTTCTTTTCGCAGTTGGCAGAGGCGCTCGACTACGCTCACAAACAAAAGATCGTCCACCGCGATCTTAAACCCTCGAATGTCCTCGTAGACCAAAACGACAACATTCAACTCTCCGATTTTGGCATTTCGAAATTATTAGAAGACAGCGTGCATCTGACTCAAACCGGCACGGCAATGGGCACGCCCGATTACATGAGCCCCGAACAATTTAAAGGCTTGCCGCTGGATGGTCGCTCCGACATTTACTCGATGGGTGTGATGCTCTATGAAATGACGGTGGGCCGCCCGCCGTTTGAAGCCGACAACAAGTGGACGCTGGCGCAAATGCACATCACCAACCTGCCGCCCGTGCCGTCTTCGATCAACCCCAACCTGACTCCCGAAATTGACGACGTGATTCTAAAAGCGATGGCGAAGGAACCGGAAGATCGTTTCAATTCGCCCGCCGAATTTTTATCGGCTTGGAAGAGAGCCATCGGCGAAACTGAAATGGCGCGGCTTGTGGCTCCCACCGACAGTCACATATCGGTGATAAACGTTAAATCAGATACGGTATCAAAACCGCTTGGGCTGTCGCCGAAAGTCTTGGGTGTGATCGGCGGCGGCATCGTGCTGTTGTTGATCGTCGGCACATTCTTTTTGTTGGGTCAAGGGGCGGCGACCCCCGGCGCGCCCACTCTGGTCTCGATCACAAAATCGGCAGCCACGACTCTATCGCCGACGAACACGACGGTCCCATCGGCTACACCTTTGCCGACTCCTACCCAAACGACTCCCAAAGTTGTGGGAACGGCTGAGAACAATAAAGTTATATTACGCGCGGAGGCTTTCTTAGGAACCACTATTGTCACCTCCGTCATTGAGAATCAAAACTCGTTCAACTACGTCGTGCAAATTTCTGATCGCAACCCCCGAGGCGCGGCTGGCGCCGCCATTCTAAAACAACCTGCCGGTTTCCAATTCCCCGTCAATCCCTCCCAAGACTCTGTCACCATTGGACCTAATCAGAAGGAAACGATCACTCAGATCATCTTCCAGTCGGTCAAGTCCGATGTAGACGTGCTGCCTTTCAGTCTGGCAGCCACACTCAAAACTCCGTAACTCACCCGACCCCGAAGTGCTTTGCAAACCTTCGGGGTCTTTTTTATATGACTCGCCTCAGCGTCATCATTCCCGCGCTCAACGAAGCCGCCACATTACCGCAACTGCTCGATGCGTTGAATCATCAAACGCGCAAGCCGGATGAGATCATCGTCGCCGATGCTGGATCAAAAGATGATACGCGGCAGATTGCGTGTGATCACGGCGCATCCGTTGTGGATGGCGGCTTGCCCGCCGTCGGGCGTAATGCCGGTGCGGCTGCCGCCACTGGCGACATCTTCCTCTTCCTTGATTCCGATGTGCTGCCTCGACCCACATTCATCGCACGCGCGTTAAAAGAATTTGACGATAGAGATTGCGACATGGCAACGTGCCTCATCGCCTCACTCGAAGACGATCCGACCAATGCGGTGTTAGCCGAAGCGACGAACCTCTACTTGCAAGTAGTTCAACCCTTCGCGCCCCACGCCCTGGGCTGCTGCCTCCTCGTCAAATGCGAAGTGCATTTTAAAATTGGTGGCTTCGACGAAGAGCTGTGCATGGCAGAAGATCACGATTACGCCCAGCGCGCGGCAGACGTTGGCGAGTTCGCCGTGCTGACTCGCAGCCGCATCCCCGTTTCCATGCGCCGTTTAGAAAAAGAAGGATTGACTCAACTGGCGTTTAAATATCTGTGGTGCGAGATGCACGCCCTCGCCGGTAAACCGATCTACGACACGCCGTTTGAATACGAGTTGGGCGCGTACACCGATACCCCCAGCAAGAAAGCCCCGCCCCTCATGGACATCGGTCAACTGCGCCAGCAACTCGGACGATTCCAGAATCCGATTCAACAACTTCAACTGCCCCACCTCGAACAACTTGAAAAACTGCTCAAGCCGGAACGGATCATCTCGGCGCAGGATCGATTCAAGATTCAGTTCGATCCGCCCGATCTACTTTTACTGCGCCGCTACCTCTTGCGCCGCCTCGCCCTCCTCCGCGTGATGCCGCCCCCGTTAAAAGAAACCCTCGCCAAACTTCCACCTCTGCCCATCAAAGAGAGTGTGCGCCTCTTAGAATTAAACTGGCTCAAATCGCGCTTGCCGCGCAAGGATGATCGTTAGCAAACATAACTGCTCAACCGATTCGTCATTGCGAGCGCACTTTGCGAAGCAATCCCGGTCGCGTTATGAGATTGCTTCGTCCGCTCCGCGAAGAACGCTCCTCGCAATGACGGGGTTTCAATTAAAAATTTTTCTCGGAATCAAAAATTCGTGTGGGGTTTGCTTCTCTAATCCGCCCGTCGCCATTCACCACGCTTCAACTTTGATTCTGCCGCGCCGCCTTCGCGGATGGATAACCTTGAACGCCAGAACATCGCTCATCAGCGGATTGGAATTTTAATTTAAAAATTTTCTTAGAATCAAAAAGACCCTTCGGGTTTTGGAAACCCGAAGGGTCTTCATCCGTTTATCCGCTTACTTATCCGTTGAAGACTTCTTCCACCTCTCCAACGTCTCCCTCACTTTCCTCGCCTTCTAGATTTTTCGATCATCTTTTTTAAACGATGTTGCAATTCTGAAAACGGGCGTAAAGATAATCTAATCAATGATCCAAATGCAAGGATACATCCAGGCATTTGCAATTGAATCAAGCCAGATATTAACGTAGTCGGCATTGGCGTTTCTAGTTCCTGAAAAATTCTCTGTGCATTTATGAGTGCTTCCCGCGCTTCTTTTCTCTTTCCAACATATAAATAGGTTAGACCCAAGTTGCTCAAGCATACACTCTCGCCATGGCGGTCTCCGATCTAACGCACTATCTTTAATTGTTTCTCAAAAAATTGAATCGCTTTGCGCGTCTCGCCTAATTGATATTAGGCTAAACCTAAGTTGCCTAACTCTC
>JACRLA010000111.1 GCA_016215145.1 Chloroflexota bacterium | reverse complement strand
CGTGAGGGAGTGATGAGTGTGTCATCGTGACGTCCTTTGATTGAGAGAGAGTTAGGGCGTGCGCGGTGCGGATATTTGATTGCGAGAATTTTATCAGAAGATGTTACATTTGAGTTACATGTATGCACATCCATATATACATGCAGTGAGGCGAAAAAAGTTTGTGAACTCAAATATTGAAAAGGCGGTGCGCGCCAGCTTCGCCAAACAAACATTTCTCAAAACCATCGGCGCAGAATTGATCGGTGTGAGCGCGGGCGAAGTGGAGATCGAATTGCCGTTTCGATCTGATCTGTGTCAACAACATGGCTTTCTGCACGCGGGCGTGGTGACGAGCATCGTGGACACAGCCTGCGGTTACGCCGCGTTGAGCATGATGCCTGAAGGCAGTGAAGTGCTGAGCGTGGAGTTTAAAATAAATTTGCTCTCGCCTGCGGTGGGTGAAAAATTTTTGGCGCGCGGCAAAGTAGTAAAGGCGGGAAAGACGTTGACGTTTGTGAACGGTGAGGTGTCGGCGAAGAATGGGGGCGACGAGAAGTTGATCGCGACGATGTCGGCGACGATGATTGCGAGGGCAGGTTAATCAACCTCACCCGTTGCGGTTTTGTTTTGCGATACACTTTAATCAAAGGAGAGACGACATGATCACCACACAACCATTTGGGCGCACGGGGCATAACAGCACACGGACGATCTTCGGGGCAGCGGCGTTGGGCAAAGTGACACAGGCTGAAGCGGATGCCACGTTGGAGTTATTGCTTCAACACGGCATCAATCACATTGACACGGCGGCGAGCTACGGCGAAGCGGAATTACGAATTGGTCCGTGGATGAAGGAGCATCGCAAGAATTTTTTCCTTGCCACAAAAACGGGCGAGCGCACCAAACAAAAAGCGCGTGAACAGATTCATAAATCGTTAGAGCGTTTGCGGGTGGATAGTGTGGATCTAATTCAACTGCACGCGCTGACCGATGAGAGTGAATGGGAGATGGCAATGGGCGCGGACGGTGCGCTGGAAGCGGCGATTGAGGCGCGCGAGCAAGGTCTCACACGATTCATCGGCGTTACCGGGCACGGTGTGGTCGCACCGACGATGCACAAGAAAAGTTTAGAGCGATTCGATTTTGATTCGATCTTGTTCCCTTACAGTTACTTGATGATGCAAAACCCTCAATACGCCGCCGACACCGAAGCGTTGCTAACACTTTGTAAATCACGGGACGTAGCCGTGCAAACGATCAAAGCATTGGTGCGCGCGCCGTGGGGTGAGAAGCAACATCATCGAGCAACGTGGTATGAGCCGCTCGAAGATCAAAAGGATATTGATAACGCCGTGCATTGGGTGTTGGGGAACGATCAGGTTTTTTTGAACACGGCGGGCGATATTCATCTTCTGCCAAAAGTTTTGGATGCGGCGAGTCGGTTCAAGGCGCGACCAACCAACGAAAAGATGCAGGTCGATCTCAAGCAGTTAGAGATGTCGCCGTTGTTTGTGTGAGTGAGTGAGGTGTAATTGCGACTTCAGTCGCTTTTTGACAAGACGACTCAAGTCGTCATTACGATGATGTAAGGGAGACCAAATGCGACTCATATTAATTGTCACGATCACGTTTTTGTTCATTGGCTGCACAACACCTCAACCGATACACACGGTCGCGCCACCGACTCAGGTGAGACCGACGTTGACAGCCGCCGCCGCAGTGACGGCATCACCGAGTCAGGTGCCCCCAACCTCATCCAACAAATTTCAAATTCAAGAATACGCCGTGCCGAGAGGATCGCGCCCACATGATGTTGCACCGGACGCGAATGGAAACGTTTGGTACACCGCGCAGGCAACGGGCGAGTTAGGAAAATTAAATGCGGCGACAGGTGAGACGAAACATATCAAGTTGGGAAGCGGGTCAAGCCCGCACGGCGTGATCATGGGAAGCGATGGCGCGGCGTGGGTGACCGACAGTGGCTTGAACGCAATTGTAAGAGTCGATCCAAAAACGGAAGAGGTGAAGGTGTTCCCCTTGAGCGGCGTGCCGAACATCAACATGAACACGGCGGCGTTTGATGGCAAAGGAATTTTGTGGTTCACCGGACAGAACGGGTATTACGGACGACTCGATCTGAAGAGCGGAAAGATCGAAGCGTTTAGCGCGCCGCGTGGCAGAGGTCCGTACGGAATTGCCGCGACGCCCGAGGGCGTGATCTATTACGCCTCACTCGCGGGGAGTCACATTGCGCGCATCGAAGGTGACAGCGCAAAAGTGATCGAGCCGCCAACCGCCGCACAAGGGGCGCGGCGCGTGTGGTCAGACTCGAAAGGGCGCATTTGGGTCAGCGAGTGGAACAGCGGGCAAGTGAGTATGTACGATCTGAAAACGGGCGCCTGGCGCGTGTGGAAAGCGCCGGGCGAGCGAGCGGCGATTTACGCCGTATACGTGGATGACCGCGATTTTGTTTGGCTGAGCGATTTTAACGCGAACGCTTTGCTGCGTTTCGATCCATCCACCGAAAAGTTTGAGACGTTCATCTTGCCGAGTCAGAATGCGAGTGTGCGGCAAATTTTGGGGCGACGTGGTGAGGTGTGGGGTGCGGAGTCAGGCGCGGATAAGCTGGTGGTAATACGCACGCCCTAAGGCTTCGGCGTGTAAGTCGCCCCGGGTGGAGAACCCGCCAGATCGGTCAGCAGAAGTTTCAAAGCATCCACCCGTTGCGTCTCACGACCCGAAACGTTTAATAGCAGCGCCTCATTAAGATCGGTGCGCGCTTTGGGTTTATCATTCGTGGCGTTGTAAGCAATCGCCCGTTGAGTAAGCGCGTCAAATTTTTGCAGATCGGTTGTCGCCCGCGTCACGGCGGCAGAAAGTGATGGCAGAGCGTCTTTGTAATTCTTCGCGCCACTATACGCCGCACCTAGCCAATAGTTTGTGTCATATTGATTCGGCGCGCCCTCGACGGCACTCTTCAACTCTTTTATTGATTCGGCGCGCCCTCGACGGCACTCTTCAACTCTTTAATCGCGTTATCAAAATCGCCTTTGCGATAATAGGCTTGCCCGATCTTCACCCGCACCGACGCCGACGCGCCCAAGCTCAACGCTTTGGTAAAGTTTTCTTTCGCCAAAGTTGCATTGCCCTGAATCAAATTCACTTCACCCAACGCCACATAAGCATCGCGCGGATCATCGGGCTTGAGTTCAATCGCCCGATTCAATTTCGTCGTCGCCGTCGCCAGATCACCCGCGCCCAAATCCGCCTGACCGAAGAGCATCCAACCCACGCCATCATCGGGACGATAAGCAGTGTAAGTGTTAAGCGCAGATTGCGCCGCCTTGTAATCCAGATTCGCCAAAGCCAATCGTCCGGTAGCACGATACAGATCAAGCACAGTGGCATCCAACTTAAATGCCGCATCCAATGCAGTTCGCGCATCGGCGGGTCGGTTTGCCAAGACGTAAGATTCGACGAGATAGGCTTGAAGCACCACGTCACCCGGCGCGGCGCGCTTGCCTTTTTCCAATTCGCTCACCGCGCTCGCCGCATCACGCCCGCGCACGCTCATATAGTAAATTGATTTTTGAATGTAAGGCTCGCCCCACTTCACATCCAACTGATTCGCTTTATCAAAATCGCTCAAGGGGTTGCCGCCTAAACCAAATTGCGCCTGCCCCCGACCAACGTACGCCGG
>JACRLA010000110.1 GCA_016215145.1 Chloroflexota bacterium | reverse complement strand
TTCGGTATCTACGTAAAGCGTGTCGCCGTGAAAGACGGGGTTGGGGTGCTTCACATTTTCGTAGCCCAAGTTAGCGACGATGGTGCCTTCGGTGAGTTCGGGGACGGTGATGCCGACGGCGAGACCCATTGTGAAGATGCCATTGACGATGCGTTGACCGAATTGAGTCTTAGATGCAAAGTCTTCGTTGATGTGCAACGGTTGGGTGTTCATCGTCAACGCGCAGAACAGTACGTTGTCGGCTTCGGTGATGGTGCGCCCGATGCTGTGTTTAATTCTGTCGCCGACGTGGAGATCGTCGAAGTATTTCCCAGACATAATTATTTCTTTCTCCCAAACTTTTTCTCAATCAACTCCCTCAACGTCGGCTGCCCGATCTCTTGCAGTTCGTAGCGCACGCGCTGAGTGGGTTTGTTGATCTTGATCAGCCGAGTCAGATCAATCGGCGTGGCGATGAGGACGAGATCGCATGGGGTGTTGTTGATGGTCTGTTGTAATTCGTCCGTTTGTTTCTGCCCATAACCCATTGCCGGCAAGACCGCGCCCGTCGTCGGATATTTGTTGTAAGTGACGATGATGCTGCCCACCGCGTAAGGGTGCGGGTCTACGATCTCGCCCGCGCCGAATCGTTTGGCGGCGACCACGCCCGCGCCATACGCCATCTCGCCATGCGTGAGTGTGGGACCGTCTACCAAGACTCGCTTGCCGCGAATCGAATCGGGATCGGCAACGAAGATCGGGGATGCCGCCTCAACGGTGATGGCTTTGGGATTCAAATTGCGAATCGCTTCCCGCACGCTGAGCACCGCGCCCGAATCGGCGGTATCCACTTTGTTGATCACGATCACGTCGGCGAGTCGCACATTTGCCTCACCCGGATGATACGTCGATTCATGTCCGGCGCGATGCGGGTCGGCGACGACGATGTGATAATCGCTCACGTAAAACGGTAGATCGTTATTGCCGCCATCCCACAGAATAATGTCGGCTTCTTTCTCCGCTTCGCGCAGAATTTTTTCGTAGTCCACACCGGCAAACACAACAACGCCGCGATCAATGTGCGGCTCGTATTCTTCGCGCTCCTCAATCGTGCATTCGTATTCGTCGAGATCATCATAGTCGGCGAAGCGCTGCACGCTTTGAGCGATGAGGTTTCCGTAAGGCATAGGGTGACGGATAGCGGCGACGGCGTAACCGAGTTCGCGCAGAATGCTGGCGACGTGGCGCGATGTTTGACTCTTGCCCGCGCCCGTGCGTACCGCGCCAATCGAAATTGATCTGTGTGTGGTTAAGACCCAGCAATTGAAAATCTGCGCCGCTTGCTAACACTTGCGACGCTTTGTGCATCACGGTGTTGTGCGAGACGTCGCTGTAGCTAAACACAACTTGCTCGACGTTGAGATCGTGAATCAGTTGAATTAATTTTTCTTCGGGATGGATGGGAATGCCGTTAGGGTAGAGCGTTCCGGCAAGTTCGGGGGGATACAGCCGACCTTCGATGTTGGGGATTTGCGTGGCGGTGAAGGCGACCACTTCAAATTGATCGTTGCCGCGATAGTAGGTGTTGAAGTTGTGAAAGTCGCGCCCGGCGGCTCCCATGATCAACACGCGAGTTTTGGGCATACATCCTCCTCAAAATTAAACCTTCAAGGTCTGCCAGACCTTGAAGGTTTTGCTTACTTGCGTTTCCTTCTCGACACAATCCAAACCAAAATGATGCTCATGAAATATAACCCCAGTAATGGGCCCATCACCAACGCCATATTGAAGGGATCGACTGTTGGCGTGATGATCGCCGCAATGACGGCGCAACCCACAATGGCGAAACGCCAACCCTTTAACAGCATCCCGGCGTTGACAATGCCGAGCCATCCCAAGAACATAAACACCAACGGCATCTCAAATGCTACGCCGACCCACAGTGTGAGTGACAAAACGAACGGCACATATTTCTCTGCTGTCCACTGCACTTGAAATACATCGGAGTAGAAGCTCGCCAAAAATTGAATCGCCGATGGGATCATGATGAACCAGGCAAAGAACGCGCCGATGACGAACATGAGGATCGCTCCCGGCACTACCAAATACACCGCGCGCTTTTCGTGCGGCAAAAGTCCGGGGGAGATGAAGGCAATGAGATGATATAAAACGAAAGGTGAGGCAATCGCCGTGCCAACCGTCAACGCCACGCGGACGTAGATCGAAACGCCTTCGGTGGGACCCAACACTTGCAGTTTGCCGCCGTAAGGCGCGATCAAAAATGCCAACGTGGGTTGAGCGATTGCAATTCCAACGGCACAGCCAATCGCCAAGGCAATCGCCGAGTAACGAATGCGAATAACCAGTTCGGTGATGTGTTCGAGCAGTGAGCCGCCTAATTCTTTTATAGAATTGGACATGATTTATTGTTTGGGAGATTCTGTCCACGCCGGGTAATGCGCGGGCGTTGGAGAATTTTGTGGAGTGTCGCCGCCAATCGCTAGCGATGCGGGCGCAGGGGCATCAGGTGTTGCGGACGATTCCGGTGAGGCAGGTTGATCAACCTGTGGCGCGGTGGCGGCGTCACTTGGGGTGGTCGTGTTCTCGGTAACGGTCTGATTAATCTGCGTTACGTTCTCCTGCATCTGCGAACCGATCTGATTTGTTTCTTTCTGTAATTCAGCGCCGACGTTTTCAAATTCTTTCTTCACGTCGGTCACTTCATTCTCAATTGCCCGCACTTCATCTTCGAGAACTTTCATGTTCTCCTGCCACATCAGTTGAAATTTGCGGGTGTATCCACCGGCTTTGCGCGCCATGAGAATCAATTGTTTCGGACCAAAGATCGTCAGAGCGATCAGCCCGATCAATAAAATTTCCCAAGCGCCTATCCCAAAAAATTCCATTGAGAGTCCTTTACAGAAAACCCTCCCGAAGGTTTTAGAACCTTCGGAGGGTGATAATTTTTTAAGACCTTGAAGGTTTAGCTATCTCGCGCATGATTTCTTGTTCTTTCGAGACAAGCGTCCCCAGCACGCCGTTGACGAATCGCGCCGCCGCTTCACTGCCATAAATTTTGGCGAGTTCAACGGCTTCGTTGATGGCAACCTTCATCGGCGTGATGCGGCTGATGGCGAATTCCCAGATGGCGATCCGCAGCACGGTTTTATCAATGATCGCCATTTGATCGAGAGGCCATTCGGGGGCGTATTTTTGAATCAGAGCGTCGAGTTCAGCCGTGTGAGCGATGACGCCATTGACCAAGGCAAAGACAAACGTTTCGCCGTCGTCGCTCAATGTAGCATCGTCCAATCGAGCGCGGATCACTTGCTCAAGAGGGTGGGTGGTGCAATCAAGTTCGTAAAGTGCTTGCAGTGCGAGACCGCGAGCTTTGCGGCGAGCTTTCATGGTAATTGGTAATTGGTAATTAGATTGCGAGGCAATTACCAATTACTAATAACTAATTTTCTCCATACTCAATTTCCTCAATATGCACATTCACCGTCTGCGCGTCCATGCTCACCATCTCTAACATAGCGCGGGCAACTTCGGCTTGCACCTGTTCGCTGACCAGACGCACGTTGGCGTCGCCGCGAATCACGATGTAGAGATCGGCACTTAGCGAGTGATCGCCTAGCATCTCGATTCGCACGCCGTCCGATGCGCCGCGTTTAAAGTAACGATCCATCCCGCCGGGGATCGGCGCCATGCGCGCCACGCCTGGAACCGAAAGCGTAGAAAGTTTGGCGATCGTGATCAACACCTCGGGGGCGATCACGATCTTGCCGATATTGGCTGATTCAGAATATTCCATGTTCAGTAATCAGTAATCGGTAATTGGTAATTAGTAATTGATCGTCTCCGTCAATTACTAATTACTACTTACGATTTACTAACTCATCGCCATCCCGCCATCCACGTTCAGCGTTTGGCCGGTGATGTATGCCGCCTCATCGGATGCGAAGAAGGCGACGGCATAAGCAACTTCTTCGGCGCTGCCCCAACGTCCGAGCGGGATCAATTTCTTCGATTCTTCTTTCATGTTTTCGGGAATGTTCGAAGTCAAATCCGTTGGCACAAAACCGGGGGCAATCGCATTCACCGTGATACTGCGTGAAGCCACTTCGCGCGCGAGTGCTTTGGTGAATCCGATCAAGCCTGCTTTCGATGCAGAATAATTCGATTGCCCGGCATTGCCCATCACGCCCGACACGGACGAGATGTTGATGATGCGTCCAGAGCGTTGGCGGGTCATCGTCTTGAGCGCAATTTTGGAGCAGTTATATGCGCTCTTGAGATTCGTCTTGATCACAAAATCCCAGTCATCTTCGGGCATCATCATGATCAACATATCGCGCGTCGTTCCGGCGTTGTTTACCAAAATATCGAGCCGCCCAAATTTCTCAATCGTTGCTTTGATCAAATCTGTCGCCGCCTTAAAGTCGGAGACATCCGCCTGAAGTGCCGCCGCCTCGCTCCCTGCCGCTTGGATCGCCGCCACTGCTTCATTTGCGCCATCGGCACTCTTGGCGTAATTAACGCCGACCTTCGCCCCGCGTTTGCCGAGTTCAATCGCAATCGCTTTGCCCAACCCGCGCGATGCGCCAGTCACCAGTGCCACTTTGCCTTGAAGTGTCATCAATAATCTCCTGTGTAAAAGTTACGCGGTGATTATACTTCATCGTATTTCGTATTGCATATTTCGTATTCGATACGCATTACGCAACACGAAATAAATTCACGCCACGATTAAATGAAAATGCATCTGCATCACTTCTTGATACGCCCCCGCGTTGACGATCAATTTGTAGTGAGACAGATTCAACTCGCGCGCAATTTGATTCGCCGTTTGCACGATCTCGATCAAGGTGCCGCCGTCGGCGCGAGTGATGGCGTGGATCCCCCTTATTGCTTTTTTCGGAATGAGAATGATGTGCGTGGCGTAATTGGGTTGGGGATGGTGAAAGGCAACGAGTGTTTTAGAGTCGTAGATTCGTTTGAGAGGAAGAATAAAACTGGCGTGAGCAAAAACCCAACCGATGAGGAGTGAGCCGAAAGAGGAACGCGCGAGATTGATGAGAATCGAACCCATAGCAACAAAAACCCGAAGGGTCTTTAAGACCCTTCGGGTTTGGTTCACATCGCCTCAACCGCTTCAGGTGTGCCGACGGCAACCCCTTGAGATTCTGGCGTGATGCGTTTGAGCAAGCCGGTTAACACATCCTTCGATCCGATCTCATAAAACTTTGTCACTCCGTGTGAGGCGAGATAACGAATCGAATCCGTCCAACGCACTTGAGTTGTTAATTGACTCACCAATTCTTTTTTAATGGAGTCTGTGTCGGTGAGGGGTTGGGCTGAGGCGTTGGCTATCACCGGAATTGACGGTGCCACATAGTGAAGGCTGTTCACGAATTTGGCGTAATCATCCACAACCACATTCATCAACGGTGAGTGCGCCGCAATCGAGACCGGCAACTTCAAGGCGCGCTTCGCGCCTTTGGCTTTTGCCAACTCCATCGCTTTCTCTAATGCCGCGTTGTCGCCGGAGATCACAATTTGTCCCGGGCAATTATCATTTGCCACTTGCACCACTTTGCCCGTAATGCTTGAGGCTTCGGCGCACACTTCGGTTAACACGTTGGCTTCTACGTTTAAGATCGCCGCCATGCCGCCGGGTGAAAGTTCGCCAGCGCGTTTCATCAGGCGACCACGCTCGCGCACCAACTTGAGTCCATCTTCAAACGACAACGCGCCCGCCGCGGCGAGCGCGGTCACTTCGCCGAGCGAATGACCGGCAACAAAAATTGGAGACACATTTTTCTTTTCACGAATCGCGGCGAGCGTTGCCATTGAACAGACATAGAGCGCGGGCTGCGTGTTGTAGGTGTCGTTGAGGTCTGCTTCGGGTCCCTCCCAACATAGTGCTGACAAGTTTGTGTTGAGAATCTCATTGGCTTGCTCGTAAATTTTTTTCGCGGCGGGTGAAGCGTTGGCAATGTCTTTGCCCATGCCAACAAATTGCGAACCTTGTCCGGGGAAGAGAAATGCGGTGGACATATTTTTAATCGCGAATGACTCGAATAAGCGAATGACTCGAATGAAAAAAGATAGTCGTGCTATTCGCCCATTCGTGATATTCGTGATGAATAGTGATGTTGATAAAAAAAGACCGTGATCACTCACGGTCTTATCGAAGTCGAGTTAACTCTTCTTCTCTTGTTCCTGCGCTACAACTTCGCGCCCGTTGTAATGACCGCAGGCGGGGCAGACGATGTGCGGCTTGTGCATTTCACCGCAGTTGGAGCAAGCCACGAGTTGCGGCGCGGTTAATGCATCATGCGCGCGGCGGCGGTTGCGGCGACCTTTAGAAAATTTCCGTTTTGGATGTGGAGGCATAGCTAATTCCTTTTGTTGCGAGAACACCGCAAAGGCGCGAAGAGCGCAAAGTTTTATTCTCTTCGCGAACTTTGCGACTTCGCGGTGAAATAAGTTTACATATAAAATGCCCGCTTTCGCAGGCACGCGCGGCATTATAAGTTGCGCGCGATTCACTGTCAAGGTGGGGAAAGAGGGACTTGAACCCTCACGCCTTGCGGCACATGATCCTAAGTCATGCCTGTCTGCCAATTCCAGCATTTCCCCAACGCTGAAATTATACAAGATTAAAGATCAAAGATTGAAACTCCAAATTTTCAACTTCCAACGTCCAACTTCTAACAAGGCGCGTCGCAAAAAACGAGTTTTCTCTAGCGGAGAATGTGATGTGCGTAGAATGAGAATCTGTTGCGCGTTTCGTTTGATAGGTCCGCCTGTCTGCTTGCCATGTATATTCCACCCTT
>JACRLA010000109.1 GCA_016215145.1 Chloroflexota bacterium | reverse complement strand
GGTTGATAGGCGCGATACAAAACCACAAACGCCGCGAGAACGATTGTGAGCGCCAACGGCGCGGCGTTAATCTTGGACGCCACTGAGAGTCCAAAGAAAACGCCGAACCAAAAATAATGTCGCCACTTGGTTTCGTCGATGGCGCGCACCGAAAAATAAATTGCCAGCGAGATAAACGTGTTGGCGAAACTGTCAACGGTGAAGAAGTGCGCCTGTTGAATCAGAATGACGCTGAAAGCATACAACGCCGAAGCGAGTAACCCGACGCGGCGATCATAAAGTCGCGTGCCGATGAGGAAGACAATGTAAACCGAAAGGAGATCGAACAACACACTTAACGCGCGCCCGGTGAGATGCACTTGATCGTAACCCGCACCGAAGGGGCGTAACACGCCCGGTGATTTTTCTGTGCCGACGAGGGCGAGACCGATAGACTTCATTGTTTCGCTGTCGCCCGTCGCCCACGCTTTGATCGCATCCACGCCCTCGCCCACATAACGCACGATGAAGATCGGCGCGGTGCCGTAGACAAAAAAGCCGTAGCCCTTGTTATATGGGCTGAGCGAAGATTTTTTAGTGTCAAAATAATCGCCAACGCTTTTCACCGAACTGATCGAACTGCTGACCATCGTCAGGAAACGCTCGTCGGGATGTAAGTGTTGATTCGTATCCCAATCGAGTCCGACGAAGCGCAGATATGCGCCGGAGGCGATGATGGCGATCAAAAGAATCGTTTCGATGACGATGGCTAGGGAGCGGTAATTAGTAATTGGTAATTCCGTAGGCGTTGTTTGGCTGATAGCCGATGGCGCAACACTTTCGTCAGGCGGGATGGGTTGGGGTTCGGCAGAATCGGATGAGAGATGGTTGGTCATAAACTAATAAACAAAATAATTTTGGAGCGCGCTTGTGAACCTCACCCCCGACCCCTCTCCTGAATTGAAAAACACAATTCAGGAGAGGGGAGACGCCCTGCATTCTCCCCTCTCCCAAAAAGCGTTTTTCTTTTTTGGGAGAGGGGTTGGGGGTGAGGGCTATGGTTTCGGCGGAATCGTATACTCGTTAAAATCCACAGTTCCCGGCACAAAGAACGTCAAGAAATCTTTGTCGAAAAAATTGGACGGTTGATAGGTGAGAATACCTTTGGGATACGCGGCGCGAAGTTCGGCGATGGTCTTGGCGTCGTGGCGATTTAAAATATAAAGTTTAGGGCGCGGATCGTTTTGCCATTTCTCTGGCACAAGCGGTTGACCGTCTAAGATCACGTTATCCCAACCAAATTTTCCAGCGTAGATTCCAACGGCGCGCGTGTCCACCCAATACGGAAAGGCGCGGACGATCACGGTGTCCCACGCGCCCGTCGTCGTTGCCCACGCCCGCACCACCCCGCCCAACTCGGAAGCGTTCTGCACCGAGTCTTTATATTGTTGCGCGTAAGTCACAAACACAATACGCCAATTCACTTGCGCCGATGTGACGATCAACGCGCCCGCCATCACCACGCCAATCATTGTGCCGCGCCAATCCGAAATTAATTTTCGTCCGTATTCAATTGTAATGCGTAACGGGATCGCCGCGATGAGAAAGACCACTGCCAACATCAAGCCGGAACGAGTCAGCGAAGGGTTCTCGGTAGGCAACGCCAACGCACCCGTTGACGGCGACAGCAAGATCGGAATGATGATCAACAAAAACAGATCGCGCCAATCGCGCCAGCGAATATATCTATAAAGAAGAAAGGCGATGCCCATCAAGAAGCAGGCGCTCATCACCCAATCGAGCGCGGGCTGACCGGCAGGACTCACCAGCCAAGCATTATCGGCTGTGTAAAAAAACATGGTCAACGAATTCCACTCGTTGCTCACCAGAGTCGGCAGCAGCGGCGGCGCGGGTAAAACATCCGGCGACGGATCGCCGAGCATTCGAGTCAAACTGCGCCGCCAATAATTTTCGGGTTCGTCAATTCCGTAACGGATCATCGGCACGTAGACGGCTAACAAAATGATCAACGCCACGCCGAAGAAACGGATCGCCTTGCCCCACGACTCACGTTGATGAATCGCAAAGACGATCAACAAGACGATGAAGGCGATGGGCACCGCGCGCATGGGCGTATACCCATACAACCCGACTCCCGCCGCAAGACCTGCCAAGAGCGCAAGGTTGCGCCGACTCCGTTTAACCGCCGCGATCAGCAGCCACAACGCTATCGCGCCGAACAACGGCGCAAAGGGAAAGCGCAATCCATTGCGGCTGATCAAGTTTGCCCACCACGATATTCCGGCGAGCAGCATCGTGATCATCGCCAGCAGATCATCGTCAAACAATTCGCGGGCAAGCAAAAAGAAAAACGGCAACGTGATAAAGCCGACTATTGCCATGACGAGCTTGAGCAAAAAATGATTGAGTGGCAGATTGGTAAAGTATGAAGTAAGGGCGATCAGGTAAAACGTCATCGGCTCGCGCCCGCCGTTTGCCGGTTCAAAGATCGGGCGCACGCCGTTGTTGAGAATATCGTTGACGTCTAACAACTTCTCGACGTGATCGCTTGTGGTTTCAATCGGCACATCGTTGAGGCGAGTAAAACGGAAATAGGCAGAGACGATCAGGATGAGGAGAAAGAAAAATAATTTCGCGGTGAATTTAAAATCAACGCCGTCTCGCCACAGAACCACAATCTTCAATCTTTGATCTTTAATCCAATTTTCAAGCGGCTTCCAACTCACTTCTCTCCGCCACATCCAAGCGATCCATTTGGAATCCATCTCCCAAAATAGCAAGAGCCACAGCAAGGTGCTTACGCCCCACGTAATAAATCCGAGCGATGGAATGTTGTTGTCGCCAACAAGCAAAAAGGTAATGAGACTCAGACTCAGCGCGGCGATAAAAAGTGGCGAGCGTTCTACGAGTGTCAGGGGGCGTTCTAAGACTTCCGAGTTCTCGCGAAGCGCCTCGTAGCGAAGCGGAGTAGGTGAGAACTCGGAAGTCTGTATTAGCGGCGGTTGAGTCGGGATCATCGAATCGTCTCGCAACGAGATCGCGCTGCGCCATGCCGCCAACACAAACAATCCCGCGCCGATCACCATCAACACCGCAGCCACAAAAGACGTCTC
>JACRLA010000108.1 GCA_016215145.1 Chloroflexota bacterium | reverse complement strand
CAGCGTGAGTCGATTCGATAAATAGTTTTGAATCGGTGGCGCAAATATCCACGCCGTTCCAGCGTTTGTCAATCGCCAACGCTTGAGAAATTTTTGCGGGTCCGTCGGTGAGGTGAGCAGGCTTCTTTCGCCGTGACCGCATCACCGTGAGTCCCTCTTCTGCTTCTATCGCACGTAGTAACACCGCCGCAGGGAATCCGTCACGCTCGGTGACGAAACAGATCATCCAATGCATGCCGTAGGTGAAGTAAACGTAGAGATGACCGGCGCTCCGATACATCACGTCGGTGCGCGCGGTGCGCCCGACGCGGGCGTGGCAGGCTAAATCTTTTTCGCCGATGTAGGCTTCCACTTCGGTGATGATGCCGCTGAGTCGTGTGCCGCCTTCAATCTTAACTAAACGCTGCCCTAGCAGTTCGCGCGCAACGGTGAGGGTGGGGCGCGTGAAGAAGGATCGGGGCAGGCGCGACATGGACGCGATTGTAGCATGACGGCTTATGGCGGGTATAATCGCGTCACACGGAGATAGATATGAATACTCTTCACTTTTCTCATCAGGCAATGTCCCAGCGTCTTTTGACTCTTGCTCAACTTTATCAACAGGGGGCGACGAGCGAATTGATGGAACGCATCTTGCTAAAGTTGTTTTTGTATGAGGCGGACACTTGCCGCGCTCAATTGACTGAGTTTGAAAAAGATTTAGCGGTATTTGAAGAACGATATTCTTTGCCGTCCAACGAGTTTTATCGTCGCTACCAATCTGGGCAAACAGATGATCGGATGGATTATGTGGAATGGGCGTCGTTGGTCCAAATGACCGAGAATTTACGACAACGCTTGCGCCTTTTAACAGGCAATGGTGGGACGTGACGCCACAAGAATACTTTGAGAGTGTAAAAGAACGGTTTCTGACAGACGCAAATATTGTTGTCTTTCACATTGTCCGTGAGAGAAGCACGTCAACCGATGGTCATTTGCGCGCTAAATTAGAAATGGCAAATGGCACTTCGCTTGAGTTCTCAGAATATGTTCAACTCGGCGATGAAGAAGAGATTGAAGTGAAGACGTATAGTTACCATTGGTCTGACGCGAAAGATCAATTGATCAAGCGATGGGACAACACACCGCACTTTCCCGACTTGCCAAACTTTCCTCATCATGTTCATGTGGGAGTGGACGATAAAGTTGAATCTGGCAAACCCATGAGTATCCTCACGGTGCTAGATGAAATTGCCTCTCAGGGCAAATGAAAACATGATACACAGGTGATGAGCCTGTGTATTTGTTTTAGTGAAGGGATACTTTATGAACATCAGATCGGACACTGCTTTAACCTTTGACGACGTTCTGCTTGTCCCAAAGCGTTCGACGGTTGCGTCGCGCCAAGCTGTTAATACGCGAACGCTGTTTAGTCGGCGCATTGAGTTGAAGATTCCTATTGCGTCGTCGAACATGGACACGGTGACTGAATCGCCAATGGCAATTGCGATGGCTCGGCTCGGCGGCATCGGAGTCATTCACCGTTTCATGACCGTTGAACGCCAAGCGTCTGAAGTGCGCCGAGTCAAACATGCCGGCAGCTTCATTATGGATCATCCCTATAGTGTTTCGGGTGACTCTACCGTGCGGCAGGCGCGTGAGGAAATGGAGAAGCATGGCGTGGGCGGGCTAATGGTCTTGGGCAAACGCGAAGAATTAATTGGCGTAGTGTCTACCCGCGACGTGATGTTTGAAGAAAGCGAGTCGCGCCCGATTAGCGAAGTGATGACCACGCGCGAGAAGTTGGTGACGGTGGGCGCCGGCACATCGCTCGACGATGCGCGCTCATTGCTGCACACGCATCGTTTAGAAAAATTGCCGGTGGTGGATCACAACGGGCGTTTGCTCGGATTGATCACCGCGCAGGATGTGATGAAGGTCGAACATTTAACTGAAGCCACGCGCGATGCGCGCGGACAATTGTGTGTGGCGGCGGCGATTGGCGTAAAAGATTCTGATCTGGATCGCGCCGAAGCGTGCGTGAAAGCCGGAGCCGATGCGTTGGTGGTAGACATCGCGCATGGTCATTCGGATTTGGCGATCACGATGGTGCGGACTCTTAAGCAAAAATATCCGCAAGTGGATGTGGTCGGCGGCAACGTGGCGACGGCTGAGGGCGTGGGCGATCTGGTAGAGGCGGGGGCGGATGCGATCAAAGTCGGCGTGGGTTCAGGATCGATCTGCATCACGCGCGTTGTCACCGGCTTTGGTGTGCCGCAGTTAACCGCCGTCGCCGATTGTGCCCGTGCGGGTCACGACCTCAACGTGCCAATCATCGCCGACGGCGGCATCCGCACCAGTGGCGATCTCACCAAAGCAATAGCGGCGGGCGCGAGCACGGTGATGATCGGCAGTATGTTGGCGGGAACAGATGAGAGTCCTGGCGCAACGGTGGTGCGCGATGGGCGGCGAGTCAAAGTGGTGCGCGGCATGGCGTCGCTCACGGCGAACATTGATCGCAAAGAGATCGAGCAAGGGCGTGAAGTGGATCCTGAAGATTGGGAGAAGGTGGTGCCGGAGGGTGTTGAGGCGGTGGTGCCGTTTCGTGGTCCGGCTAAAGAGATCGTGCATCAACTGGTTGGCGGCTTGCGTTCCGGTTTAAGTTACGCCGGAGCGACGACGATACAAGAATTGTGGCAGAACGCCGAGTTCATTCGCATCACCTCCGCCGGAAAGCGCGAGAGCGGCGTGCATGATGTGACGCAGACGTTTTAGAAAATAAAAAAAACACCGAGTGTTTCGCAAAGCGCACTCGGTGTTTTTTGTGGCGAGTCAGACTTCCGAAGTCTTCGAGACTTCGGAAGTCTTTACCTTACGGGCATTGAATGTTCTTAAACTCGAAGTGGTGGTAGATCGTCGCGCCGCCGGTGGTGATGAAGAGGTCAATGGGCAGGGTAGCGGTGCAGGTTGTCTCGAAAGGCATGTCAATATCGTTCCACAATTGACCGTTGTCGTTGTTGACGTAAATGCCGGTCATCTTGACGCCGCTTTGCAGATTGTTGAACAAGCGGCGGATCAAGTATGTGCCAGTGCCGCCGCGGAATTGTAGTGTGGCAGTGATGATAGCGCCATTGTCGCGCGTGAAATCGCGTTGGACATTGTTCAAGCGAACCGTACGGATTTGGAAAGCTTGATTCAAATTGATCACGTTCTGCGGCAGGGTGATCGTCTCGACGACTGTGATCACGCTGGCATTGGCGGCGCGGGCAACCTCACCGGGATTCGGCGGGCTGGCGGTTAGACCCGTGCTGCTTGATGTCGTGGATGTTGACGTTCCGGTTGTCGTCGTCCCCGTAGACGGTCCGCCTCCGCCGCCCGAAGCGGCAAACGGCGAGATGGTGAATCCGATGTCGTGGATCACCGGAATATAGACGTACATTCCGGGGAAGAAAATTTTTCCGCCGGAGAGCTGCGGGTTCGACGGCAACAGTTTGTCGGCGGTGGTGCCGAACAACGCGGCGATGACTGGCAGGCTATCGCCTTTTTGCACAACGTAGCGATGCGGTCCGGCAGGGATCAGAATCGTTTGACCGGCGGCGAGGAAGGTTTGCGTCTGCGGCAAGCCGTTGGCATACAACGTCCAGTATTTATCCATCAAGAATTTTTTGGTCACCGACTCCACCGTGTCACCCGCTTGAACAGTGTAGAGGAATGGCGCGGTCAGGCTGGGCGTGGTGCCGAGATCAATCGGAATCTTAAGCACTTCACCGGCAAAGAGTGAGATGCGATTCGTAGTGCGGCGTTCATTGAAGTCGAGCAATCGTCCCGAACTTACGCCAAACATATTGGCGATTCGTGACCAGGTGTCGCCGACGCGCACGGTGTAAGTGATCACGCCGCCCGCCTCGCGCGGCGCAAAAGTTTGTTCGGCGTTGGCGGGCGCAGTTGCGACGAAGAGAACGGCGAACAACGCCACTCCAATGATCATCGCGATAGAGAGAGTTCGAAGTTTCATAATAGCCTCCTGAAACTGGTTGAAAATAGTTGCGCGATTGTAATTGCTCAGCCGATTCGTCATTGCGAGCGCACCCTTCGACTTCGCTCAGGGCATGCTTTGCGAAGCAATCTCGGTTGCGCTATGAGATTGCTTCGTCGCGAAGAACGCTCCTCGCAATGACACTGAACGGTCACGCGCAATTATTGTATAACAGTCACGATTCTGCGCCAGTCAACAAAAAAGACCCGAAGGGTTTACAAAACCCTTCGGGTCTGGAGCTAACTCTTGAAGCGTGGATCATTTTCAACCGTTCGCCTCAACCCCTCTGCCAGCGTCAGGCGCGGCTCGTAGTCCAGCAATGCCCTCGCCCGCGAAAGGTCGGCTTGCATGCGCGACACGCCGCCGCGCTCTGCCGAGTTGTAGATCGCTTCCACCGGTTTTTGAATCACTTCGCTGATCGTGGCGATCAGATCACGCACACTCGTCTCGATTCCACTGCCGACGTTGATCACCTGACGATCCACCCCGCTCGCAGTGGCTGCCGCCACCATCGCATTGACCGCATCACTGACATAAACGTAATCCCGCGTCTGTTCCCCGTTGCCATATGTCACCAATGATGCTCCGCTTAACGCGTTCTTGATAAAGCGTGGGATAACCGGTGCGTGCGCCGCAGGCAACGATTGATGAGGACCGTAAGCGTTGAACACGCGCAGTGCCACCGTCTCAATACCCCACAACTTGCCAATCGTCCGCACGTAAAATTCGGCGGCGAGTTTGCTCACGGCGTACGGTGAGGCTGGATCGGGTGGCAGAGATTCGTGTAACGGCTGAATGTTGTTCTCGCCATAGACCGCGCCCGACGAGACCAACACCACGCGCCGCACGCCCACGTCGCGCATGGCTTCCATCACGCTCACCGTGCCGCCGACATTTGCCGTGGTGTATTCACGCGGATAGAGAATCGATTCGGCAACCGAGACCCGCGCCGCCAGATGATACACGCATTGCACATCTTGAAGCAGAGTCCAAAGTTTGGGGCGATCATTCACATCGCCGCGCGTGAACAATACCCGCGAATCGAGTCGCGTCTGATCGCCTGCCGAAAGATCATCAATGACCCGAACTTCGTGACCGTCCTCCACGAGACGATTCGCCAAGGCCGATCCTAAAAACCCTGCGCCACCTGTGACTAAAAATTTCATCGGGGCGATTATATACTGACATGATGACAAACCGACAAGGTGACAAGATGATGCTTGCCCGCCGATTCACCTTGTCGCTGTAGAAACCCGTTTTCTCCAAGAAAACGGGTTTCTTGCTGATTCACTTATAATTCCATTATGCTTCGTCTCATCCATTTCACCCTCCTCACTTTTTTCATCGCTCTCACCTTTCATGCCGATGTGCGCGTGATCGCCGACATCCCCACCCAAGTGGATGTGCGCGTCAGCGGCAGGCAGTTTGATTTTGTGACGTGGACTCTGGACGCGCTCGGAGTGAAAGTCTCTCAAAGTATTTCATCCGAGCAAAATTACATGAGCGCGAATCAGCGCAAGCAGATCGTGTTGGAGTATTTCGATCAAATGAATCGGATGTTGAAGATGCGCGGGCAGATAGATGAAATTTTTACCGACCCCAAACAAACCGATCCTGTTGCCGCCAGCCGCGATCTGCGAGCGCAGCTCGATCAAACGCGGGCGCGGTTAGATAAACTTCAACCACTCGCCGAAGGAATTTTGCAAGAACAGATTAGCGCGATATTAACTGAGGAGGGATTTACCACAGGCGGTCAACTCCTCCCGCCTATCTCATTTCACATCTCGGCACTGCCCGGCTATCTCATCGTCTCGCCGCGTGATCGCATTGAACGAATCGCTTACTCTATGGTTGAGCCCGGCTTGTCGGCAGATGATAAAGTCGCGCTCGAATCAAAGATCGAAAAAGAGTTAAACGTTTCCGCCATCATCGAACCCATCGGCGGGTTGGGGTCGTACCCGGCAATGGTTTACGAGACGGCAAACCTTAATTACATCGCCGAAGTCGGCGCGCACGAGTGGTCGCACAACTACCTCACCCTGCGCCCGCTCGGAGTCAATTACGATAACTCGCCGCAGTTACGCACGATCAACGAAACGACGGCGACGATCTTCGGACAGGAGATCGGGCAGATAGTGATCGCCCGCTATTATCCGGAACGGGTGCCGCCGCCGACCCCCACGCCGAGTCCGCGCCCCACGCGCACACCCGGTCCCGCCCCGACTCGGGCGCCCACCCCGACTCGTGATCCCAACGTCTTCAACTTTAATCTTGAGATGCGCGAGACGCGCGTGACTGTGGATCAACTTTTGTTAGAAGGAAAAATTGAGCAAGCCGAAGCCTACATGGAAGAGCGACGACAGTTTTTTTGGACGAAGGGTTATCAGATTCGCAAACTCAACCAAGCCTATTTTGCTTTTCACGGATCGTATAACGCCGGTCCGGGCGCGGGCGGTCAAGACCCGGTCGGTCCGGCCGTCGTTGAATTTCGCAAACGCAGCCCAACGCTTAAATCATTTTTGGATAGCATGTCGTGGATGACGAGTTTTGAGGAGTTGCAGAAAGCGATCAAATGAAGTTAACGGAATGAAGGATGAATGTTTTCATAATTCCACATTCATCCTTCATCCTTTTGTGGGGCAGGTGGGAGTTGAACCCACACGCTCTTGCGAGCAGAAGATTTTCTTACCACTATAGCTTGCGCTACCTACATACTGTAGTTTGTGGTCTGGACTATGCCTTTACCTTTTAGCATGATGCTAGTCAGGTAGGAGCCGTCTAGTCTCTACACGTTTTACTTTGGAGGAATATGCCACGAAAGAGAAAATACACAGACGGACAATTCATTGATGCTGTTCGGGCTTCCACATCGTATCGCCAAATTCTCAGCCAATTAGGTCTCAAAGAAGCTGGCGGTAATTATGCGGCGCTCAAACATCGAATCAAAGAACTGGGTCTGGATACTTCTCACCTCTCCGGTCAACCGTGGAACAAAGGTTTGGTTCGCGGTCCTCAATTACCTATCGAGGACTACTTGAACAACAAACGCTCCATTCAATCCTACAAGCTAAAGAATCGATTGCTCAAAGCGGGCATCTTTAAGCATAGATGCTATAACTGTGGGTTGACAAGTTGGAAAGGTCAGCCAATTCCTCTGGAACTGGAGCATAAGAACGGCGATCATCAAGATAACTCTCTTGATAACCTCACTTTGCTCTGTCCCAACTGTCATGCTCTTACCACAACTTATCGTGGCAAGAACAAGAAGTCAAAGTAACTTCGCTCGGCGTTGCCAAATAGGTTTCGCCGATTTTGACTCCATCCACCATGAGATTTCGCTCATGGCGCTCAAATTGTTAAGTCTCCGGCGGCTGCCATTACGCCACTGCCCCGAAGTGTTTGCATTTTACCTTTTCTAGCTAAATGGTCAAGGGTCAACGCGATAAAGAATCACCGGCGACGTATTACCCGGACGATAATATCGTTTTACTTCTGTCACCTTTAAATTCAATCGCGCTAACTCTTCCATTTGCGATGTCGCCTCAATGATTAACCACGAACCATTCAACGAAAAATCGCCGCGATACCAGCGCGTCGTCACTTTCGTCGTGCGCCCCAACAAATAGCCATCCATCTTTTGCGTGCTTCCTAAATCCAACGCCACAATTTGCGCCGTCTCGTCACGATTCAAAAATTCAGTCGTCACATCACGCAGCGCGTAACTATTGGGCCAGCCCGTGATGTAATGCCAGCGATCACTTTGCTCAAGCGGCAATTGTGTCGGATCGATCCACCCCTGCCAAGCGAACATCACACCTGAACCGATCATCAGCGCGACGCCGCCGATCACCCAGACGCGCCGCCAATGGATCGTGATCGCCGCCAACCCGCCCCCAACCAAAATAACAATCATCGGCGCGTAGACCGGCAAAAAGCGAGAGGCTAAATACGCCGGACGAGTCTGCACGATCAACACTGCCATCGTCGCCGCTAACACACTGGCGTTGAACCACGCCACGCGCCCGCCGCGCCATACCGCCACGCCAATCCCGATCAAAATGATCAACCACATCGGGAACGGCAGATAGGCCGACAAAAACGACAGCACGGTTTGACTCGCGCCAAAAATTTGCGCGGGCAGTTCAGCCAGAGTCCCGCCCGTCTTTATTGTCACCAAATTTAAACCCAACGACGAACTGGTAAAAAACCTGATCACCATCACGAGTGGCGCAAGCGTAATGGCGCAACCGACATACATTGCGCTTGCCAATGTGAATCCTTTGCGCCACTCTTTCCAGTTAAACAAAAAGATCGCCGCCAACAACGGGAGGCAGAGAAAAATCAAATTAGAAATCTTACTCAAGATCGCCGCCGTCAGCATCACACCGCCCAATGCGCCCCACGCGAGTTGTTCACGAGATGTCTTTGCTTGAGAAAATTTCACGCTCACCATCCAAATCGCCGCCGCCACAAACGGCGCGGAGATCGAATCGGCGAGTGCCAGCCGCTCGAAGAAAAACGTGAGCGGCATGAAGATGTAAAGCAAGCCAGCGATCACCGTTGCCCGTAACGAAAAATAATGCCGTGTCGTCGCCAGCACGCAAGCGAAGCCCGCCGTCGTCACCAGCGCCACGCTCGCTCGCGCAATCCAGATCGTAGAGTTGAAAGGATAGAAAACGGCGATCCACAATACGTTGAGCCATCGCCCGTCAATGGTTGACCCAAAAGGATGCAGCCGCCACACGTCACGCGCCCACCACAAATGACCGGCTTCATCCAAGAACAACGAAAACGAGTCGAGCGCGATGAATCGCGTCAGCCAATAGAGCAAGATCAACAACAGCAGCACAACCGAAGATTTAATTTTCATGCGGGCGGATTATACATGGGTGTGTAATTACCCTCCCGAAGGTTCTGAAACCTTCGGGAGGGTGTAACGATGCGGTATGATCGACGCGTTATGAACGAACTCGAATCCCATCCCTTCACCCCATACCTTCGTCGGCTGTTGGCATTTACGCGCAAATCGTTAAGCACAATTCTTCGTTCGGAATATTTTTCCGCCGCGTTGATTCTGTTTGGCTTGTCGTTTCTCGTCTTCGGGCGCGCATTGGTGCGCCCGAACTTAATGATCAGCGGCAGTGACTTCACGCAATTTTATTTTTGGGAATCGTTCACCCGCGCCGAACTCGTCCAGTGGCGGCTGCCGCAGTGGAATCCATTTTTCTTTTCGGGCTACCCTTTCTTCGCCAACCCGCAGATGATGGTCTTCTATCCACCGTCGTGGTTCTTGCGTTTCTTCCCGCTCGATTATTCGTTTGGGTTAGGGATGATGCTGCACATCGGTTGGGCGGGGTTGGGGATGTATGCCGTGATTCGGAATCAGAACATGAGCCGCGCCGCCGCGTTCACCTCGGCGATCACCTTCATGTTAAGCGGCGTAGTGATCACTCACATCAAAGGCGGTCATCTCGAATGGATATACTCGATTGCCTGGTTGCCTTGGGTAGTGTGGGCGTGGAGTCGCACTTTAAACCTTCAAGGTTTCCGAAACCTTGAAGGTTTGTGGAACGCGCTCATCGCCGGCATTGTCACCGCCATGATGTTTCTGGCGGGCGCGGCGCGCATCGCCGCCGTTGCCGAAGCGATGGTGATCGTGTTGGGCGTGTGGTGGCTCGTTACACACCTGACAGGTTTTGTCCACTCCGCTTCACTGCGGGATGCTTCGCAAAACCTGTCAGGTGTCGTCTTGCGAATTTTCATCGGCGCGATCACCATGATCGGAATCGCCGCGCCGCAGTTGTTGCCGTCGCTTGAGTTCGCCTCACTCTCGAGCCGAGTCAATGGTTTGCCTCTTGAGTGCGCGAACAATCTTTCGATCACGCTCTCCGATTTTGCATTCTTCGGTTTAGCCCGCTCGCCATTCGATCCATTTTTTGAATGGGAACGCAATGGTTACGTTGGGGCGATGGCGATCACGTTGGCGATGATCGGCTTGGCGAATCCGAACCGCGCGAAATGGCTGTGGATCGGATGGGGCGCCGTCGGTTTCCTCTTGAGCGTTGGTCCCTCGTCACCCGTTTATCCACTCGCGCGCGATCTGATTCCCGGTCTCGCCGTTATACGCCAACCGTTCACGTTTATTGTGATGATCGCTTTTGCTTTGGCGGGGCTGGCGGGCTTGGGCATGGAGCGCGTGGTCGACTCGCCACGACGGTGGCACGTTTGGATGGCGGGCGCGTTGCTCTTAATCGCACTCGTCTTTGACGTGATGTTGTATCGAGAGCGACCACAATCTTATGATCCAACCTTCTATGGTTGGATGTCGTGGCTCGCCTCACCCGACAGGTCTTGCCGAATTTAATACTCGCCAAATTATGAACAGACCTGTCAGGTGTGGTCGAAGCGTCATGTTGTTGACGATTTTATATATTGATCTGTGGTTCTTCAGTTACATCGTCATTCCTATTTTGCCCGCGCCCTATCAATTAGCTCCTGTGCCGAATGTGTTTCCGTTTGAGGCGCGTATCTTAACTGTTCCTTACTCATCGGCAGATCGATCTATGGCGGTGCGAGTTGCCAACGCGCAGGGCTACGCGCCAGTGGTGGTGAAGAGCTATAACGATTTTGTGAACGGAGATCGTCCGCCGAGTCGCTGCCCCGATTTTGAACACGCTGAAATTGATTCGGGCGATAACCAGTTGTTAAAGATGTTGAGCGTGAGCGTGCTCGATCTCAATGGCGTGGCGAAAGAGTTGAAGGATTATTATCCGCGTGTAGCGTGGGTGGGTGAGGCGGTTTCCGCGCGCGCGAATGGTGAAGCGATTAAGTTGGCGCGCGCGGCGGATTTCGATCCGACGAAAAAAGTGATCAT
>JACRLA010000020.1 GCA_016215145.1 Chloroflexota bacterium | reverse complement strand
TCGTGATGAGGTAGCTAACCGACGGTGCCGCCGCCGACCACTGCGCGACTCGCGCCGCCGGGGCGACCATCAACGCGGCGAAGGCGGCGAGCGTGAAACTGATCGTGAAGGAGAGGAGAGTTGCTTCGTAGCGGCGAGAGGTAAACATTAAATACAAACTTCAAACTCCAAATCTCAAAACAAAACGCTTTGGAGTTTGAAGTTTGGAGTTTGAAATTTTATTACAGATATTTCCCCGTAAGCAGTTTGAGTTTGCTCTTCACCTTCGCTGGAATTTTTTTGCGGTCGGTGATGATAGCGGCGGCAAGGGCGGTGTTGCACTCGCACTTCTCTTTGCGATCTAATGTTTGTACTAAATTGAGAATCGCTTGCTGGGCGTGCGCCGTGTTTTGGTTGAGCGTGCGGATGACCATATCCACAGTGACGGGTTCTTCGGAGTGATGCCACACGTCGTAATCGGTGACGTGCGCCATGCAGGCGTAACACATCTCGGCTTCGCGCGCCAGAAATGCTTCGGGTGAGGCGGTCATGCCGACCAGACTCATTCCCCATTTGCGAAACGTCTCGCTCTCGCCGCGCGTGCTGAAGCGCGGTCCTTCAATGGTGATGAACGTGCCGCCTTGATGAACCGTCGCGCCGGTTTTTTGTGTCGAGTCAAAAAGTTGTTTGGAGAGATCGTTGCAAAATGGATCGGCGACGCCGACGTGAACCACCAAGCCGCCGCCGAAAAATGATCGCTCTCGATCTTTGGTGTTGTCGTAAATCTGATCGGGGATGACGATGTGACCGGGCGCGTAATCTTCGCGCAACGATCCACACGCGCTGATCGAAACGATTCGATCTACGCCCAACGACTTCAACGCATAAATGTTGGCGCGATAATTAACTTCGGTGGGGGTGAAGCGATGCCCGCGCCCGTGCCGCGCCAAGAATGCCACGCGCTTTCCAGCAAGCGTGCCGACGACAACAGGATCGCTCGGTTTGCCAAACGGCGTGGTGATGGCATGTTCTTTTATGTCACTCAAGCCTTGCATGTTGTAAAGACCTGAGCCGCCGATGACTCCTAAAACAGGTGGTGGGGTGGTGGGGTGGTTGGGTGGTTGGGTGGTTCGTTTGGGCATGATGATGTCTCCGTAAGTAGTAATTGGTAATTAGTAATTGAGGTGCGCGCGAAAGTATAGCAGAAGGGGTGAGCGAAAAGGAAATAAAGGAAATAGGGAAATAAAGGGGAGAGGTGATCCGCTAATTCAAAAATTCGTTGTCGCCTGCCGCGCGAGAAAAAAGTTTGAAAGGGGATGATGGGTGAATGCGGATTAGATTTTTAATTTCAACACTTTCTCATCCTTGAAAGAGTTGTGGGGTCTGCCTTTCTAATCCGCAGTGCGGCTTGGTTCGTGATTGCAACTTGGTTCAAACGCGGATGCGGTCATCCGTTTACGCGAAGCAGACTTACGTTCCGCGTTTCCCCTTTTTCCTCTTTCTCCTTTGCCTTATCAGTTTTACTGTGTGACTTCGCGCGCGTTTAGTGCTGCTCACTTTCGAGGTTTGTGTTTTCGGGCTTGTCTCTTTGATCGCTTCGTCCTCTTGCTTAACCGTGAATTCAAACGTCCCGCTCCTCTGCGCCCAAAAGTTTGGGGCTTTGCGAGCCAACTTCACTCGCCCGCGTGGCGTGGTCCAAAAAACTAAACTGTGCGGAGAGTCGGCAAAAGTTTCGCGTTGAGTTTCTAAAATGCCAAAAACTTTTTCGTCGGCGCGCTCGATGCCAAAAAAAATAATGACCGCTTTCTCCTCTCGCGCTTTGGGCGGCAGTTGGTCGAGATAAGCGAGCGGATTTTGTTGAATGGAGGAAAGTTTGAAATCGAAGATCGGGATGGGCTTGAGCAACTTCTTCAGCGCGGCGAGCGCAGTGTCCCGCGCGGCGGCGGTGTTGTAAACGGCAAACGCCCAACAGGCGCGCTGGGTGTTATGCAGCAGCACGCTTAATTCTTTTAGTTCGGCTTTGGCGTCGGGTGTGAGTCGCACAGAGTCAAACGGCTGCCAGCCCCAGTTCTTGCAGAGACGGCAACAGTAGCGGATTCACGTCGCACCATGAATCGCCGTTGCGATATTCCAGCAAAGCAAGCGCGTGCAGAAGTTGCTGCGTGGAGGCGTCGCCGCTCATCAAGCGTTTATCCAAATGGCGCGCGGCGAGCGTGGCGTAATCGGCAGGCGCGAGCATGGCGGTCAGGTCGCCGCGATCTTTTTCTATCGAGGCGCGCGCGTCGGCTAAAGTGACACGTTCACGATCTTGAGCCAATGCGCGCACGGCGGCGCGTTGCGTGAGGCGGATCAAAATACGCATCAAGCCGCCACTGGCTTCGAGCATGGCGGTCTGCGCGTCGAGGTCGATCAACGGCAACGCCAAACGGTTGTTGATGGCACTCGCCATTTGTTTGTAACCTTCGGCATCGCGTCTGCCGTCTTTGTGTTTCAACAAAATGTTCGGCAAAAAGAAACTGTCGCTGAAATGCGATTGAATGGCGTTGAAGTCTGTGGAGTATCGCAAGCCAACGGGGATGGTGTAGATGACCGACGCGCGCATGGCGGTCAGCGTTGCGCCGTATCCCAAAAAGATGGCGCGGGCGCGTTCCAGATCGGGCTTGTCGGTGTCTTCTACTAAAAATAAAACCGGGCGTTTATATTTGATCTGCACTTGATCAGCCATCATATCAATTTTGCCGATCAGTTCCCCCATGCGCCTTTCCAACCGCTTGCGGATGCCGTCTCGTGTCACTCCTTCGGCGGAGAATTTTGTTTGCAGTTCAACCGCCAGCGCATTTACTTTGACCGAGTTCTCAAGTTTGCGCTCCGGCACGCGGTAAGGGATTTCGGGACCAAAGACCGTGTTCTCAAAAAAAAGACGGATGTCGTCCAGTGTGTCATCTAAAATTTGAGCCGGAGCTTGGGTGATAATGTGTTTCTCTGTCGCTTGGCGAAACAGCGCCGACGCCATGCCCAAGATCAGATCGGAGTAGGTAAGCTCGGTGATAGGCCAGCGTTGGCGTTGAACGGAAAAAGGAACGATGAAAAAATGCCGCCGCAAATTGTGAGCGAGCTTCGCCAGTTCGGTGGACTTTCCGCAGCCGCGTTGACCGGTGAACAATAATTTGATCGGCTCGTCTTTGCGCGCCACGCGCAGCCGTGTTTCCATTTGGGCAAGCGCCTCACTCTGCCGATCCACGTAATACTCCGTCAACTCCGTGCCGCTCAACGGTTGAACCGGATTGAACACGCGAACCACGTCGGTTAAGTTTTTTGCTTTAGACATATCAAACTCCAAAAGTAAAATCCCGAATTCCAAATCCCAAACTCCAAAACCCCAAAAAACAAAACTTCAAACTTCAAACTTTCACCGCAATCCACAATCCGAAATCCGCAATCAATAAATCTCCAATCTCCAATCCCCCATCAACCCTTTACGCTCTCTGCTACGAGTTGACGAATATCGTCTAACATAATTTCTCTGTTCGCGGCGTGCAGGGGTTGGCTGTGTTTGCTGACCGAGAAAAAATAATGATCGCCCAACGCCACACGCACTTGGCGAGAGGTGAAACCCAGAGTCGCTAACAGATCGAGCATCGGTGAGACGCCGACTAAACGATCCGAATGACCCAAGATGACTCGAAAACGATTCCACTCGCGCCTATGACTCGGTTTCTTCGCTTGCCCCATCGCGTCAAACGTGCGGGCAATGGTTTGTTTGTGTGTCTTTTTAAAAATTCGTTTGTGTTCGGCTTGCACGGCTTTGCTCGCTCCGGCAATGAGTTGATTGATCACGAAAGGCGCGATCTGGTTTTGCAACTTGTCGAGTGACAAGAGATTGCCCGCAAAAATTCCCGCGCCGAGTGTGCGATAAAAACTTTTCTTCGTCAGATCGTTTAGCAACAACGCCGGAGCAACGGCATAACGCCCCACCGTGCGCCCGCTCCACAAACGCTCGTTGAGGTAGAACAGAGTCGCCCCGCCCATTGAATGACCGACGAACACGGTGGGATATTCGCGCCGCGCGCCGAGCAACTTTAAAGTGGAGAGCCACTTCTCCAGCGCGCGCATATTTGCCTGAGGGCTGCATTGATCGGGTGTGAGACGCTCGGGGTGTGCAAAAGGGCTGCCGCCGAATCCATTGACATCGGCTGCCAGAACCAAACAATCGTTTTCAGCGGCGCACACTTGAGCCGGTAAGTTTTCCCATATTGCGCCACTGCCGTCCCAACCGTGAATGAAAATGATCACCGCGCGGGCTTGGCGTAAAAATTTTTCGCGTCCACCGGCTTTGGCAACCGCGCCGCGAGTCCACATCGCCCGCCAAGATAAGTTGGCGAGTTTGGTGACGCGCTTGAACGAATCAAACGCCTCATCCTTGATCGCCCCGCGTTGAGCGAGTTCTTCGAGCGAATACGTTGCGCTGTAAACTCCGGCGACACTTTCGGCTTTGAGCGGCGAGCTCACGTCAATCCAAGATTTACGAGAGGGTTTCTGTTTTCGTTTACTCATTTGGTTCTCCCTTTTTAATCACTGACCTTACGCAGCGTCATTGCGAGCGTTCTTCGCGAAGCAATCTCACGCCCGACCTAGCTGGGATTGCTTCGTCGCACACAACGCTCCTCGCAATGACGGAGTATCCGAGCGCGCGAGGCGAGTGATTAATTCAACTCTATCTTCAACTTCACTCGCCCCACCTCAATCACATCGCCCGCGCCCACCGGAACGGGATGATCGATCTTATTGTTGTTAAGCAGCGTGCCGTTGCGCGAATCTAAATCTTCTAACCACCAACGCCCGTCGCGCAAATGAACGAGGGCGTGTTCGAGTGAAGCCGTGTCGTCGTCAATGTGGGCGGTGTTGGTTGGGGCGCGCCCGATGGAAGTGAGAGTCAAAAGTGGGAAGGAGTCACCCACGCGAATCGGCGGCATCCCCCCCTCGATCACGATCAAACGCCCGCGCACTTTATCGCGCGCTTGCGATTCTATCGTGGCGCGAGTCACATCCTTCCACAACAAAAAAAATATCGCGCCGAGAAAACTCAGAATCAGTAAGGCGAGGATGATTCGCAGAATAAAAAAAATAAGGTTGGGAGACATCGGTTAGCGAATGGCATATTGCAAATGGCAATCACCTATTGGCTATACGCCATCTGCTATACGCTATACGCCATCTGCCATTAGCGTTCTTTCGGCGTCGGGTTCGGGTCGTTTCGCGCCGGCAGCGGATTCGTTTCGCCCGTGTCGTTGGGGTTGGGCGAGGGTTCTTCTTCGCCGTAGATCAGAGTCGTGCTGGCGAGTGTCATCACATCGCCCGCGCGCAGCACACATTCTTCGACGCGCTGGTTGTTGACGAAAGAGCCGCTTGCCGATCCGAGATCGTATAGCACCCACTTGCCGTAGCGTTGTCGTATCTGCGCGTGATGGCGCGACACACGCGGGTCGTCGAGGATCACCACGTTGTCGAGTCGTCGTCCAATGGTGACGACGGGTTTATCGAGCGGCACATGCTTGCTGCCGTTGATGATCAAAAATGCTTTGGGCGCGCGCGAGCTTTGCTGAATCAATTCTGCTACCGAGAGCGGCATGGGGCGCGTGGTGTCGTTGGGGTCGCCCACGGCTTCGACCACAATGCCATTCGGTTCCACGGTGGGATCGGCTTCGAGGGTGATCGTCGGGCGCGTGAGCAGAACCAGATCGAGTTCGCGGGCGAAGATCAACAAGTGCGCCGACAGTCCGCTGATCAAACTTGGTGAGGCGGCTTTGAGGGCGACCGTGTCATCGGGGTTGAGCCGCACGCGATATTGAGTCGGCGCAAGTTTTGAATCTTTGGGTCCGGGGATGGCGAAGTCTTCCATCGCCCGCGCCAGGCGCACGGCGAGTTCGCGCGGCTGCAATCGTCCGGCGAGCAAACGGGTGAACGTGCCTTCCACAATTTGTTCGATGTGTGATTCTAGTTTTGCTAACTTGTCGCTCATGCGCGGGATTATAGCATCGCTTGACAATGAAGAATTAGCGGATAGCATATAGCGGATGGTTCGTTTGACTTCTTACGCAACGTGCGCCGGTTGAGCGGCTAAACTCGATCCCCAAGTTTTGGGGCAAGTGTTGAAGCCGCTGAGCGAAATGTTTCAGGCAAAAAATTATCCGGCGCTGCTGGTCGGACTCGCCGCGCCTGATGACGCCGCCGTGTATCAATTAAATGAGTTGCAAGCGATCATCTCGACGGTAGATTTTTTTCCGCCGGTGGTAGATGAGTCGTATGAGTTCGGCGCGATTGCCGCCGCCAACGCCCTGTCCGATGTGTATGCTATGGGCGGCGAAGTGTTGTTCGCTCTCAACCTTGTTGC